>JBKJSI010000113.1:0-6554 GCA_046595915.1 Pirellulaceae bacterium | reverse complement strand
CTCGGTTCCAAGGAAGGCGACGATGGTGGTCTTGTCTTTGGCGGCCTCGGAGAACTTTACTTCCTTGCCGCGAAAGTCGCCGAGGCCGCCAAAGACAAGACCACCATCGTCGCCTTCCTTGGAACCGAGTGCCCCCTCGCCAAGCTCTACGCTCCTCGCCTCGCCGAAATCGCCAAAAAGTATGCCGACAAGGGCGTCATCATCATTGGCGTCATGTCCAATCAACAAGATTCCCAGGCCGAAATCGCTAGTTACGCCAAGTCACACGGCATCGAGTTCTCGCTCCTCCGCGACCCTGGCAACCTCATCGCCGACCAATTCGGCGCCGAGCGAACGCCAGAAGTCTATCTGCTCGACGCGACCGGAAAGATCCGCTATCGCGGGCGCATCGATGACCAGCACACCTACGGCATCGTCGGCCCCAAAGTAAAGCAAAACTACCTCGTAAACGCCCTCGATTCGCTCCTCGCCGGCAAGGAAATCGCCACCACCTTCGCCGAACCGGTGGGCTGCCACATCGGCCGAGTCCTCAAAGCGACCGGCGACGCCACCGTCAACTATTCAAAGCATGTTGCACCGATCTTTCAAAATCGCTGCGTGCAGTGCCATCGCCAGGGCGAAATCGCGCCCTTCGCGCTGACCAACTATCAAGAGTCAGTCGGCTGGGCGGAAATGATCGCCGAAACGGTCAGCGAAAACCGCATGCCACCTTGGAATGCTGACGAGAAATACGGCCACTTCGTCAACGACACTAGCCTCTCCGCCCAGGAAAAAGAAACCATCCTCAAGTGGGTCTCCGCAGGCGCACCCGAAGGCGATGCCAAAGACCTTCCGCCGCCGCGCGAGTTCCCTACCGATTGGCGAATCGGCACTCCCGATCTTGTGATTCAAATGGCTGATAAGCCTTTTGATGTCCCCGCCGAAGGCGAAGTGAAGTATCAACACTTTGTCGTTGATCCGAAGTTCACCGAAGACAAATGGATTCAAGCTGCTGAGTGCCGAGCTGGCAATCGCTCGATCGTGCATCACATCATTGTCGCCGTGCGTTCCCCCTCTGGAAAAGCTACGGCTTCCAATGACAGCCTTGATTCTGAATGGCTTACGGCGAGTGCGCCTGGCTCGCGACCGCTCATTTTGCAGCCGGGTCTCGCCAAGTTCGTTCCGGCCGGCTCGCGCATCATTTTTCAATTGCATTACACGCCCAACGGCACCGCGCAAAAAGACCTCAGCAGCGTCGCCCTCAAGTTCGCCGATCCGAAAACGGTGATCAAAGAAGTCGCCACCGTTCAGGCGATCAATCAGCGCTTCGCGATTCCGCCCAAGGCAAACAACCACCGCGTCGAAGCCCAATATCGCTTTGAGAAGGACTCGCTATTGCTGGCCCTCTTCCCGCATATGCACCTTCGCGGCAAGTCGTTCCGCTACACCGCCGTCTATCCCGATGGCAAAGAAGAAATCCTCCTCGACGTGCCGCATTACGATTTCAATTGGCAAAACGGCTACGAGTACGGCGAAGCCAAAAAGATGCCCGCCGGCACCCGCATGGTCTGCGTCGCCCACTATGACAACTCGGAAGAGAACCTAGCCAATCCCAATCCCAACGAGACCGTCCGCTGGGGCGATCAAACGTGGGAAGAAATGATGATCGGCTATTTCGACGTCGCCCTCGCTGACCAAGATCTGACGAAGAAGGTCGCGAAAGTCAATCGCAAGGATCTCTTCCTCAAGTCGTATGCCGAATCGAAACCGGTCGTCGACGACGCCCTCAAGCAAGCCGCGGTGAAGGCGCCCGCCTCAGCCGAAGAGTTTCGGACATTTGCGACCGCAGTGAAA
Source organism: Pirellulaceae bacterium (assembly GCA_046595915.1). Classification (GTDB taxonomy): domain Bacteria; phylum Planctomycetota; class Planctomycetia; order Pirellulales; family Pirellulaceae; genus JBKJSI01. The sequence continues at coordinate 4,721 of JBKJSI010000113.1, read as the reverse complement.
AAACTGTTGCCGCAGGTTGACCGACTCTGCCTCAGCGCTGCCGAAGGCGATTCGCTGGAAATCGTGCAGGCGAATCCCGATCCTGGCCCCACTCGCGCGGGCGCTGGCTTCAAAGTTGACAATGTGAAGCTGCATCTCTCAGAGTTGGCTCAGAAGGGCGAAACGGTTGTCTATGCTCAGACCGCCGACGTGAAGATGCCTGACTTTCGCCTACTGGCACGTCGTTTTGCTTCAAGCGTGCATGTTCCGGTCATGGTGAATGGCAAAAAGGCGACGCTAAACTTCTGGAGCGCGGACGCGGATGCATTTCCAGCGGAAGCGGTTTCGATCGCTGAGGAGTTGGCCAAGCCAATAAGCGGCAAGTAAACGCTTCATCAATGGCCGTTGATGCGTTAAGATGGTGGGATCGATCGACTTGTTCGCTGGGTTGCCAGCGACGAGTCGGTGTTGAGCGCATCCCGCTGAGAATTGCTAATGCCGATGGTCTCTATTCGCGCTATCTGTGTGCTGGCACTTTTTGCCGGCTGGGCTGATTCCCTTCGCGCGCAGGCGAAAGTTGACTTTCAGCGCCAAGTGCGCCCGATCTTGTCGAACCATTGTTTTACTTGTCACGGGCCGGACGCTGAAAAGCGTGAAGCTGGATTGCGCCTAGACGACCGCACCTCCGCCATCGGCAAAACCGAGTCGGGTGCGACGGCGATCGTGCCAAGCGACCCCGCCGCCAGCGAGCTCGTCAAACGCATCTTCTCGGACACCCCCGACCACAAGATGCCGCCCGACTCGACCAACCGCCCGCTCTCCGCCCAGCAAAAAGAAGTCTTAAAGACCTGGATCGCCCAAGGCGCCCCGTTTGACGGCCATTGGTCCTTCACCGCGCCGCAGCGCCCCATCGCCCCGCCCGTCAAAGACGCCTCGCAAGTCCGCAACATCATCGACCGCTTTGTCCAGTCCCGCCTCGAAGCCGAAGGCATCACGCCCAACGCCGAGGCGCCCAAGGCCGCACTACTCCGCCGCGTCACCCTCGACCTCACCGGCCTTCCACCCACGCTCGAAGAAATTGCCGCCTACGAAGCCGATACCCGCCCCGGCGCCTACGAGCGGGTCGTCGATCGCCTTCTCGCGTCGCCCCGCTTCGGCGAACGCATGGCCCTCGACTGGCTCGACGCCGCCCGCTTCGCCGATACCAATGGCTACCACATCGACAACGGCCGCGACATGACCCGTTGGCGCGAATGGGTGATTGACGCCTTCAATCGCAACAAGCCGCTCGACCAATTCATCGTCGAACAACTCGCCGGCGACCTGCTCCCCAGCCCCACGCTCGACCAAAAAATCGCCAGCGGCTTCAACCGCAACCACATGATCAACTTCGAAGGAGGTGCGATTCCCGAGGAATATCACAACGCCTACATCGTCGACCGCGTGAACACGACTTCGACAGTGTTTTTGGGCCTCACCGTCGGCTGTGCCCAGTGCCACGATCACAAATATGACCCGATCTCGCAGCGCGACTTTTATCAGCTTTACGCCTTCTTTTACAATGTCCCCGAACGCGGACTTGATGGCAACAAAGGCAACGCCGCCCCCTTCATCCGCGCACCGCGCGAAGGCGAAAACGAACACCTTGCTCAGCTCACGAGCGAACTCGATTCCCTGAAAGCCCGCTTCACGCAGCCCAACCCCGAACTCGACGCCGCCCAAGCCAAATGGGAATCGGAAGTTCAACAACAAGAACCCGCCGTCAATTGGCGCGTCTCCGACATCATCTCCGCAAAATCCCGCGGGGGCGCCACCTCACGAACCCGCCCTGACGGAGTAATCCAATTCGGCGGCATGAACCCCGACCAAGATGTCTACAGCATCACGCTCAAGTCCGACCTCAGAAAGCTGACGGGCATCCAGATCGAAATGCTCTCCGACGATCGCCAGAATGGCAAAGGCCCCGGCCGATCGGTCAATGGCAATGTCGTGTTCACGAACCTCACCGCGGAAGTCAGCGGCGAACAATCCGCGCCGATCAAAATCACCGCCGGCAAAACTGGCTGGCATCAAGAGAATTTTCAAATCGAAAAGGCGTTCGACGCCGACCCGCAATCCGGTTGGGCGCTCTTGCCGAAGACTGGCGAGCCTCACGCACTGCGATTCGCAATCGAGCCTGTGAATCTCGATGACGAATCCGCACTCGTGAATATCAACCTCCACTTCGAGTCCATCTTCGCCGGACATCATCCCTCGAGAATCAAAGTCACTCTCACCGACGCCGCGAATCCGCTGCTCGAAAACGCGATGCCTACCGATATCGCCGCCGTGGTGCGAAAGCCGCAAGCCGAACGCACCGATGACGACAAGCGGAAGCTGACCACCTATTTCCGCCAAAATCACTTGCCGACCTCGGCTGCTTGGACCGCCGAAATTGCCGCGAAGGAAAAAGAGCGAGCCGATTTTGAAGCTGGCATTGCGACGGTAATGGTCATGGAGGAAATGAGCGCCCCGCGCGAGACCTTCATGCTCATTCGCGGCGCCTATGATAAGAAGAGTGAAAAAGTTTACGCCAACGTGCCCTCGTCACTGCCCACGCTCGCGAAGGATGCCCCCAAAAATCGCCTTGGGTTGGCCCAGTGGCTCACCACTCCGCAGCAGCCGCTTACCTCGCGAGTTACCGCGAACCGCCTCTGGCAAACGTTCTTCGGGATCGGCATCGTGAAGACGAGCGATGACTTTGGCGCTCAGGGCGATCCGCCGAGCCATCCGGAGTTGCTCGATTACTTGGCGACGGAACTAACGCAGCCCGATGTTGGCGTCGAGCCTTGGGATCTCAAGCACATGGTGCGGCTGATCGTCACTTCCGCTGCATATCGTCGCTCGTCAACGGTCACCAAAGATCAAATCGCCCGTGATCCGGAGAATCGGTTCCTTGCTCGTGGTTCGCGATACCGTCTCACGGCAGAAATGATCCGCGACCAGGCCCTCGCCGCCGCTGGACTGCTCGATGACCGTATTGGTGGGGTGAGCGTTTCGCCTTATCAACCGCCTGGCATCTGGGAAGAACTCGCCTCCCGCAGCGATGGCAAGAATTGGACCGCCCAGGAATATTCTCAAAGCCACGGCCGCGACCTCTACCGCCGCACGATGTACACCTTCTGGAAGCGAACGGCGCCGCCGCCGTCGCTCATGACCTTCGATGCTCCCGACCGTGAGACTTGCACCGTCCGCCGTGCCCGTACGAATACGCCGCTTCAAGCGCTCGTGCTATGGAACGACCCAACTTACGTCGAAGCGTCGCGCAACCTTGCAGAGCGTGTCCTGAAGTCAAGCAGCAATGACGCCCAGCGATTGCAGACGGCCTTCATGCTTCTCGTGGGCCGGGCTCCGAAGCCGCAGGAACAAAAAGTGCTGATCGACGCGCTTCAAAAGCAGCGAACGCACTTCACCGCAAATCCCGCCAAGGCCAAGGAAGTCATTCACGTGGGCGAATCGGTTGCCTCCGCCGCCATCAGTGCACCAGAGCTTGCCGCCTGGACGATGGTTTGCAGTTTGATCATGAATCTCGATGAATCCCTAACGCGAGGCTAACAATGAATCTCAACTTGCTGGCCCGCCGCAGTTTTCTTTCCACGTCGACCACGGGCCTTGGCATTGCCGCGCTCGGTTCGCTTCTGGCGCGTGACGGCGTGGCGGGCGACTCACTCGATACGAGTGGTCGCGGCCATCTGAAGCAATTTCACAATCCGCCGAAAGCCAAGAGCGTCATCTATTTGGTAATGTCGGGCGGTCCTTCGCACATTGACCTTCTCGACTACAAGCCACAACTCAAGCAGCATCACGGCGAAGAGTTGCCGGCTTCGATTCGCATGGGGCAGCGGATTACGGGCATGACTTCGGGGCAGAAGTCATTTCCCTGCGCGTCGTCGATTTTCAAGTTTGCTCCGCAAGGCAAGTGCGGGGCGTACATGAGCGAGCTTCTCCCGCACATGGGCGGCGTCGCGGATGACATGACGATCATCAAGTCGATGCACACGGAGGCGATCAACCACGATCCGGCGATCACATTCTTGCAAACGGGCAGCCAGCAGCCGGGGCGGCCGAGTCTCGGTGCGTGGCTCAATTACGGCCTCGGCAGCGAGACTGATAACCTGCCCGGGTTTGTTGTGATGATTTCGCAGGGGAGCGGCAACAAGACCGACCAGCCGATTTTTTCGCGGCTGTGGGGCGCGGGGTTTTTGCCTTCGGAGTATCAAGGCGTGCGGTTCCGCGCCGGGGCGAATCCTGTGCTTTACTTGCAAAATCCGCCCGGGGTGGATGCTCAGTCGCGGCGGGAAATGCTCGATGGCGTGCAGTCGCTGAACCAGCTCGCGGCGAGTGAAATCGGCGATCCTGAGATCAACACCCGCATCTCGCAGTATGAGATGGCTTTTCGGATGCAGACTTCCGCGCCTGAGCTCACGGACCTGACGAAAGAAGATCAAAAAACGCTCGATGCGTATGGCGTGAGCGATTCGAATGTCGACGGCGGCTTCGCGCGGCACTGTTTGCTTGCGCGGCGGATGGTCGAGCGCGGGGTGCGATACATTCAGCTGATGCACCGCGGGTGGGATCAGCATAGCGCGCTGCCGGGGCAGATTCGCGGGCAGTGCAGCGATGTCGATCGCCCGACGGCGGCGCTGATTGCGGACCTTAAGCAGCGCGGCTTGCTCGACTCGACGATTGTCGTGTGGGGCGGT
>JBKJSI010000078.1:0-2568 GCA_046595915.1 Pirellulaceae bacterium | reverse complement strand
CGTCCTTCAAAGACGCTCATTCGGCGGCGCAAATCCCGTGCCAATTCCGGAGATGTCTTACAGTCCAAAGGAGGACTTGTGTATAAATGACAGCCAGATAGGCCAGATTGGAAAAACAAGCCCTTTTCACGCGCCCCGCGCCCATCCTCAGCGAACCACCCACGAAATTTCCCGAAGTACCATGCGATGAGGTCGGCTATTCCTTCTCGTCGCCGAAAAAAGTGTCTAGCTTTTTGCTGAGAGAGTTTTTGGTGGTGTCCCCGATCAGGTGTTCCTTCTTGGCGGCGATGAGGTCGATGGCGAGGGAGCGATGTTGATTCCAGGCTTTGAGGTCGAATTCCCGAATGTCGACGTAAAGGTCATCCAGTTGGCTCCCGCCTTGACGGGGGATGAGGTGGATCGTGTCGTTGGCTCGGACGACGTGATACCGAAGGCCGATGAAAGTTGCGGCGATGCCTAAGACGAGGCCCAGCAAAAAAGTTCCAAGACGGTTCATGGCTTGCCTGTGTTTCCTGCCGAGAATGGTGAGCGATCGCTACTGATTCATACTCTGCTAGGGAACTTGCAGGCAAGGGAGTCTGGCGGGGATGGGCGGGCTGGAGAATGCGGTTTCGCCCACTAGGACACCCCCTTTGCGGCTGCGTACAATCCCACGCTGTTTGACACAAGCCTTTTGCAGTGAAGTCTTTCCAACGAGAGGACAGCCGGGTGGATTTAGGCGGCGGTATAAAAGGGGGCCAAGAAGGGACTCGGACGATCTGGTCGGTCTCGTTTTGGGGGTTGCTTTTGACGCAATTCCTTACCACCACGAACGATAACATCTTTCGCTGGCTGGTGATTGGCATTGGGAAGGACTACGTCGATTCGGCGAATGCGGCCTACGTTCTGATGGCCGGGACCAACTGCTTTATCCTGCCTTACATCCTGTTGGCAGCGCCTTCTGGCTATCTGGCCGACCGGTTTAGTAAGCGGCAGGTCATCACTGTCCTGAAGTTCACCGAAATCATCATCATGTTTTTGGCGTGGGGGGCGATCCACGTCGAGAATCTCTATCTCCTATTCGGCGTTGTGACGTTGATGGGGATTCAAGCGGCGCTGTTCGCGCCCGCGAGATTGGGTGCGATTCCTGAGATCCTGCGCACCGACCAGATTTCGATGGGTAACGGTCTTTACGCCATGGTCACGATGGCGGCGGTTCTCGTGGGGACCGGAGTCGGCAACGTGCTTGCCGACGTCACGGGTGACAAGGGCCTTGAGTACTCCTGGATTTCGGCGGGCGTTCTCATTGCGATTGCCGCGCTAAGCTGGGGAACCAGCCTGCTGATCGAAGCCTTACCGGTTGCGAATCCGCTAAGAAAATTCCCCTGGAACGCAGTTACTCAGACTATTCGCGACGTTTGGGCGATGTTCGAGAATCGTTCGATGCGTCGAGTGGCCTATGGAATCATTTTCTTTTGGGCGATCGCTTCGCTGGCACAACTCAATATCGATCAATTTGCTTTTGAAGGCGGCGCAACGCATCAGACTCAAGTCATTTGGCTTTTGGTGGCGCTGGTTGTGGGCGTGGCCATCGGAAGTGTGGCGGCGGGATGGCTTTCGCATGGACAGGTCGAATTGGGACTCTTGCCGATCGGTGCATTTGGGATCGGCGTATTTTGCCTCTTCATCTATTTCATGCAGGGCGATTTGATTGGCGAAGTGAATGGCAAAATTGAGTTCCTGGCGAATTATTACTACGCCTGTTTCTTACTCTTTGCTCTCGGAACCTCGGCTGGGCTATTTGATGTCCCGCTCAATGCCTATTTGCAGCAGCGCTGTCCTGCAGATCGACTTGGTTCCGTGATGGCGGCCTGCAATTTCCTGACTTTTACCGGCATCTTTCTGGTTTCGATCTTGTTCTTCCTGCTTCGGCAGCCGACTGGCAAGGGTGATATCGAGCTTGTGCCTGCGGTGGCTGCGACCAAGCTCTCAGCTGAGTCACAACAGAAGCTCGAGAGGATTGCTAAACAGGAAAAGGAGGCTTGGAAACCGGGAAAGCAATTTGGCGTTGCCGAACTTGCCAAACAATTTGATGAGTCGGAGCGGAACGCCGTTTTTAGCCGCCTACTTTGGGAAGAGCTTAAGCTTCGCGAGGCAAGTTACGCCAAGATCGATCAAGGCTGGTTTCATTGGCTGTTTGGTGAAAAGGTGCAAGTTGATCCCGCAGACCGCAAAGCGCGGCTAAGCGATTTTTTCGACAAAGAGACGCTGGTTGCACAGTTCAGCGAGAAGAAATCAGCGGCGAAAGTCGGAAAAGCGGAGTCGGAAAATAACAATTCGGATGCGGCGACTGGCAATGCGCGACTTGCCTCGCAGGTTTACGACCAAATCGTCGGCAAGCCATGGTTCGATACCAAGGCGATCTTTCTGATGTGTGCGCTGGCGACGTTCCCGGTTTGCATCATGGCGTTTTTCGTTATTCCGCAAGCGACCGTGCGAGTATTAGTCTTAAGCGTGAGTTACCTTTTTTATCAGATCCGTGTTTATGGACGGCAGAATTTGCGTCCCAATGGCGGCGCGGTGTTGGTA
>JBKJSI010000052.1:0-7234 GCA_046595915.1 Pirellulaceae bacterium | reverse complement strand
TGGTTCTTGGTCATGCCGCGCGTCGACTTGGACTAGTCCGTCACGTAGCCGCACCACACGTTTTGCGTGGCGTGACACATCATCTTCGTGTGTCACCAGGATGATGGTTTTGCCGGCGTCGTTGAGCTGTTGAAAAAGGGCCAAAATTTCGTGCGTGGTTTTCGTGTCGAGGTTGCCTGTGGGTTCGTCGGCCAAAACGAAGTAGGGATTGTTCACTAAGCTGCGCGCGATCGCGACGCGCTGTTGTTGGCCGCCGGATAGCTGAGTGGGTCGATGGCCAAGACGCTCGCCCAGCCCGACCATTTTTGCGAGGTCGACGCAACGTTGACGGTCGCGTGCGGTCAGGCGTCCTTGATAGTAAAGCGGAACTTCGATGTTCTCGACGACTGACAACTGCTGGATCAAATTGTAAGACTGGAACACGAAACCAATGCGTGAAGCGCGGATCATCGATAACTGATCATCCGACATCTGCGCGACGTCATCATCGCCGAGGAACAATCGCCCATTGGTAGGACGATCAAGGCAGCCGAGCATATTGAGCAGCGTGCTTTTGCCGGAACCTGATGGACCCATGATCGCTACATAATCGCCTTCGGGCACATCGAACGAAACTCCCCGCAGCGCGCGGACGGTTTCGCCCTTGAGCACGTAGGTCTTTTCCATGTTTTCGATGCGGCAAGCGATCCTTGTTGCAGACGCTTGCGGTTGAATCGGCGGAGTTTGAATCATGGGCCGCCCCCTGGTGGGCCGCCGAAGCCGCCACCACCGCCTGGAGGACCACCACCACCGCCTTGGCCGCCCATCGCTTTCATCCGTTCGGCCGCTGCAGCCTTCGATTCATCGAGCGTCAAGTTTCCATCTTTGTTGGCATCCCCCATCATGATGAAACCCTTCACGCGATCATCCATCGACGATGCGTCGACTTCTTCTTGTGTGACGTTTCCGTCGGCGTTGGCATCAAGCACTTTGAAACGCTCTTCTGGAGTCTGGCGGGGTCCGCGTCCGCCGCCACGTCCACCGGCGCCGCCTGGGCCTCCCGGTCCCGCCCCTTTGCCGCCAGCTGGAGCTACTGGAGCGCCCGAGGGGGCTGCGGTGCTCGCGATTTCTTGTTTAGCCGCTGGTGCGCCAAGTGGAGGAGCATCGCCGCTTTTTGCGGCCACGACTGTGCTCGGCGCCATTGGCTCGGGCTCCGGCGTTTTGATATCGGGGAACTGAAAGAGATTCATATTGTTGGAAGGATCGAGAAGCACCAATTCATCGGCGGCGATTCCCTCTTTCACGACCACCGATTTGGCATTGTTGGGGCCAAGCTTGAGTTGGCGAGTTTCAAATTTGTCACCCTTCTTCACGAGGCAAAACGCCGTTCGCTTATGCTCATAAACCGATTGGACGGGAATTTGAATCTCGCTCGGTAGATCCTCGACGACAATTTCGACTTCGGAGGTAAGGCCCGAGCGAAGTCGAGGCGGTGGATTTTCGATACGAATAATCGTAGCGTATTCCTTGGTGCCGCCACCCATCCATTGACCTGGCTCGGCAAAATCACTGACACGAACGACCTCGCCGGTGAGCGGTTCGCCATCGAAGGCATCCAGCTTGATTTTCGCCTTCATTCCGGGCTTGAGTGCGGTGACAAATGCCTCGGCAACCTTTGCCTTCACCTGCATGTTGGTGTTATCTGGGAGCCGAGCAACCGCCTGACCATATCGAACGGTGGCTCCTTCCTCGACAACAAAGTCGCCGCCGCCTCCGCGTCCCGCATTGATGTTGGCATAGACAAGCTGTCCATCACCGGGTGAGACCATCGTGCATCGCTTGATTTGATCTTCAATTTCCTTGTAATTGATATCTTCGATTCGAAGGCCGATTTCGTCGGCGACAAGTTTCGCTCTCGCCTTTTCGATTTCCCCTTTAAACTGCTCCACCATTTTCGCGCGGGTCAAACGCCGCAGCACATCGATTTTGTTCTTGGCGATATCGAGCGCGAATTCTGCTTTGGTGACGGCAAATTTGTCCGCATTCAATTGGAGCTCTTGGCTGAAGCCTTTGGCTTGAAGCGTTTGAGAAAACTCAAGAGTGTTTTTTGCGCGGCTCAGGTCTTCTTCCGCCATGAGCAGTTCATTCATGACGGTTTTCTCTTCTTGCTTGAATGTGCCCTCTTCGTATTCCTTCAAGGTTGTTTCCGCGACTGAGACGCCGATCTTCGATTGCTCGACGGCATTCTTGGCGGTCGAAAGTTTGATCTCTTGTTGGCGAAGTTCGTTCTCCAGGCCCGCCGCATCAAGCTGGCAAACAAAATCGCCCTTCTTCACCATCGTTCCTTCGGGAACGATGCGAAGAATGGTCATCCCACCGCCACCGCCGGTCGCTTTGGATTTAATCTCGCTTTTGATGTCCATGTTCTTTGCGCTCTCGACATCGCCTTGATCAACGACGAGGCGAATAAAGCGACCCTGTTTCGCTTTTTCGGTTAGCAGCCCCTCGGTATCGGCGTTGTTAGCGCCACGAGTGGAGAACCAGATGACTCCAGCGACCATCGCCGCAACGATGAGAACCCCCAGCACGACAAGTAATGTCGAACCCGATGCGAAGTGACGAGAGGGCTGGGGACGGCGGGCAGGTTGAACCATTGAGAGGACTCCGATTCGGCGGGTCCGACTATGCGGATTGAGTCGGTATGGAATGGACAATTTAAGGCGGGATTTAAACAGATATTGACGTAACGCACGCCGCCACATCACTTTCGCAAAGCGCGGCAAACCGAGCCGACCAATGGCTCTAACGCCATCAGCTACTATCGATTAGTCGATAGGACCGACGGATCCATTTGTGAGATTGCGACCAAATCTACAACCGAGTGTAGTTAGAAAGTCTAGTCAATCCGAGCGTAAGTGTCACACCAGCTTCGGTTTCGGTCCATTACTTTCCAAGTGGGTTCGGCGCATTCCCCAGCATTAAACACGCGATTGAGTGTGCGGTTTCGTTGCGGGTTATCGACTCGTGGGAGTTAGAAGCCGAGCGCTCGTGGCTTCACATTGGAACTTGCGGCGGGTTCCGGGGCCGCCTTCGCTGCTTTCGATTCACCGGAAGTCGTTGCGGAGAAGGGAGTTACGAAATTCGACAGGCTCGATGTCGCTTCCACACTTTTCTCCACCGGTGCTTCAATTATGGGCTCTTCTTCGACCCACTCAACTGCGGTTGCCTTGATATTTTCAGCTTTCTGATAGACCGGAGCCGCCGGCTCCAATGCGGCGGAGGATTTTGCCGATTGCAGCGCAATCTGGGTTCGGCTTTGGCTAGCCAGCCGTCCTTTAACCGACACGCCCGGCTCCGAAGCGGCCTGAATCACCACTGGACTTACGGGCGCGGGAGCGGGAACTTCCTCGGAGGGGGCTGATGGCTGACCGGGCAATTGAAATGGACTGCTCGCAGGCGGCGCTATGCCACCCGGGAAGCCGTACTTTGGCCCGATTGGGCCTGGATCGATCCACATTCCCTGGTCGTCTAGTTCCATTGTCTCGAGGTCGAGATCGAGTGCTCGACGAGTTTCTTCGAAGTCAAGCCAAACGCTGATGAAGTCGTTTTGGGCGGTAAGGATCGCCTGAAGAGCCTGCACCAAGTCACGAGCTGTGGTGGGCGAAAAGGCAGATTCCACGGCGCCAACTCGCGGCGGCTCTCGAAGCTTAAGCAAGTTGAGTTCGACCTGATCAACGGCAACGTGAATGTTCGCACGTCGCAGTTCAAAGTTGATCGTATCGAGGTCAAGGTTTCTGAGTGTCTGTCGAAGCCCCGCATGGATATTGTCGCCCACCAGGTAATAAGAGCGACGGGCTTGTTGGAATTCAATCAACGCTTGGCGGTAGGTATTTCGCTCGCCGAGTCGCGTGATCGGTGAATCAAACTGAAAGCCCGCTCGCAAACGGCCGGCGGAGCCTTGAAGGTTGAAAGGAGCGCTGCCGCTAGGATTGGTGATGTCGCCTTGGAAGATGATGTCGAGTTGCGATTCGAGGGCATTGGCGTTGAATTCGATAAGCCGCCAGGAGTCAACGAGATTGGCGCGAGCATTCATCCAGTCGCGGCGATAGAGCCTCGCGATCTCGAAAGCATGATTGGACGAGAGCTCAATGGGCACCAGCCCGACTGACTCCGTGCGTGAACGAACCTGGGCGAGCGTCAATTCGAGCATCGCGGCGGACAATCGCTGAATGATCCCAGGGATCGAGACGGACACTTTGCGAATCTCATCAGCCGCTTTCTCCGCCGTAAGTGTGGGCCCCGAGGCCGCCAGCAATTCGACGAGCCCTGCGGCTTCTTTGAGATCTTTTTCCGTAGCGCCAAGTTTGGTTTTCACTTCCTTGATCGAAGTTTCCACCTTCGGAATCATCGTATCGAGCCGCTCGGATGAGAAGAGTCGTGGGTCGAGCTTTACCTGATCAAGTCGCTCGCGTTCTTCGCGAGTTGTTAGTGGATCTTGCTTGGCGCGATCGAATTTACCTTTGATTTCAGTGAGCAATTCGAGTCGCAATGGAGCAAGCGCCTTGAGGCGCAAAAGATCCGCTTCGGCTCGCTTCAGGTTGGTAGTCTGCAACTCGGCGATGCTGGTATTCAACTCATGCATGACCTCGTTAAGTTCTTGCATCAACCTCGTGGTTTTCTCAGTCCAGGTAGCTGAATTTGCGGTCAATTCGGTAAGGATGAAACCGGCTTGATCACGAAGCAAATTCACCTTGGTTTGTAGGGGCAACATCTGCGAATCAAGCAGATCAAAGTCCTCAAGAAGCGGATCATCGACTTTGACTTCGAGATGAGGCGGCAGTCCAAGCGAGGTCACTTTGTAGATGTCGAGGGAGCGTTGGAAATTGAGCTTCGCTTGAATGAGCGTACTCTGGCGGGTATAGAGCTCTTGCCGAGCCTGTTGCACTTGTAGAAAGTCAATCCGTCCCGATTCCAGAAACGCTTCGAGTTGGGCAAGACTGCTACGAAGTTGCTCGAGTGTGAATTCTTGATTGCGAATGTTTTGTTGAGTTTGCAGAATGCCAAGAAAGCCGCCCGCTTGTCCGGCGCCCGCTTCCGTTCCGCCGCCGGTTCCGACACCGCCACCCCCACCGCCACCGCCGCCGGTGGCAAGATTTCCGAAGCCGCCGCCGCCCGTTCCGCTAAAACCTTCCAAACCTGAACCGCCAAACACACCGCCGCGCCGCGAAGGAGAGGTATCCGTCCCACGTCCCGTGATCAACTGCACATAAAAGCCACGGCGATATCGCTCCATGGCTCGAACGTTGGAAAGTAGCCCGCGTTCCGCCAAAGTAAGACGTTCCAAGACGCGCTCGCGTCCACCATTTTTGAGCAGCGGCTGAATCAAGGAAAAATCGACGAGCGTGGCGGCAGTCTGAGTGTCTGGACCGGCAAATTGCCAAACGAAGGAATTTGCAAAGCCGACGACCATTTCGCCGCCCGTCGCGAAGAGTCGATTAAATCGCACTCCTCGGGTGGACGGAAACGTTCCGGCGTTCAGGATGGAGCTCGATTGTCCGCCGCCGCCCGGACGATCGGGACCGTCCGCCGTGAAAAAGGTGTTGTAGCCAGCAAACAATTGCGTATCAAATCGAAAGCGCTCAAAGCTGACGTCGAGCGCCGAGAAGTAGAGAGTTTCAAGGTTTTGCTGATAGGTCCGATTATTGATCAGACCGAGTTTGACAATATTCTCTTGATTGAGAACCAAGTCGCCTTTTTCGTCGACCGGAAGATAGTAGAGATAGTCAGGGCTATCGACCAAATCGGTCAGGCCGTTTTGATACCATCGTGGATAGGCTTTCTTGCCATCGACACACTGCATATACCGATGTGAAGAGGGGTCATCTTCCGGCATCGGATGAAAATCGGGATTGAACGGGTCATACATGCGGGAACGAGGGTCCACCTGAATCGTGTAACCTTCGAGCGGCCAATGGGGGTTATCCGCCTTTTCGTGAATCAAGGCGTAAGCCGCGTCGTCTGCTTGCTGCCGATACCGCCCGCGGTTGCAGCCAGCGGAGGCAATAGCGATCCCCAAAAGCAATAACGCCAATATCGGTCGACGGAAATCCGCAAGTTGCGCAGTGGTCGTTTTGTGATTCAAACCCATACTATCGACCCTCAGCTTCGCGTGAACGCTTATTACGCCCTAACCAACAGCCCGCCGTCATCGGAGTTGGTAGCTCGAATTCCGTATGACGGGTCATGCGGAATATGCCTTGCAATTGGCGTATGAGGTTCGTATCGGATTTGCGACGCAAACTGCGCCCGGTTATTGGGATCCTGAGGCACTACCGTTACCACCCGGGCAGCTTTTGTAGGCGGCAAAGTCTTACAAATGGGCCAAAACACGGGGTATTTGGCCCTACAGACGCCCATCAAGAAGGGTTTGACGAGACTTTTGCCAAAACAGCCGGAGAGACCCAGAAATCGTAATTTTTTGCCCAGCTTATCGCAGTTTGTGCTTTGGTAAGTAGACTTGGGGGAAGGTATCGGCGCAATTGCGCCCCCTTCGTTTTCCAGCACCAGCCCGGACTCAAGCCGCTGTGGTGGGAAACTTCGAGTTCCGACGTTCAACCTGGACAGAGATCGCGTTATGGATTTGGGACTGATCTTTGGAATCGTGCTCGTGCTGCTGATCTTGACGTTCGGCACGTTGACGATTGTCTTTTCGCTCAAGTCCTGGCATTGGCTGCACATTACGAGCTTTTGCTTGCTCTTGGTCACTTTGCCTGCGGCGATGTATTACATGGCCGCTTATGCTCGAACGACTGCAGCTTGGGGCAAAGTGTTCACTGAGACTGAAACAAAGCTCGCTAAGGAAAAAGCGGAAATCCTGAAGAACAACGTCGGTGATCCGCCAATGTCGCCGAAGCCAGCGAAACCAGGTATTGTGCAACTGGCCTCCGCGCTCGATCGGCTCATGATGCAGCGCGGACGCGTTTGGCGCAACTGCGCGGCAACCGCCTTTGTGCCGGCAGGCAATAACACTTTTGTCTCAAAGATCACCACCTTGCCTCAGGGCACGCTCCCAGCCGATGCGGCGAAGTTCAAAAATGGCATTGTTCCTCAAACCGAGGTTTTCATTTTTAAACAAACGTTGGATGCGGCCAACTCTCTTTCAGGCTATCTCTACTTGGGACGGTTTGGCGTCGTGGCATCGACAGAATCCGATATCGATGTGACCCCTTACGAATATCTGAGTAAACCACAAGCC
>JBKJSI010000908.1:0-10181 GCA_046595915.1 Pirellulaceae bacterium | reverse complement strand
ACGCGGCGTTGAGGGTCCGGCCGCGCATGTAGGCGAGTGGCACCACTTCGATCGCGTCTTGCTCCATGAGCCGCTTGATCTGATCGGCGTCCGCCATTTCTTGCAGCGCGTCGAGCAGCGGTCTTAGGTACGGATGGATCTTGGCTTGCATATCGCCGGGGAGGTAACCCAGGCTCTCGCCCGCTTCCACGGCGGGGCGACATAGGACGATTTTGCGAATTTGGTGGTGCTTCAGGGCCTCAACCGCGAGCGCCGTCGCCAGATAAGTCTTGCCGGTTCCGGCGGGACCAATGGCGAACGTCAGTGCGCTTTCGCGAATCGCCCGCACATAAACCGCCTGCCCGGGCGTGCGAGGGCTGATCCGTTTGGCGGGGCTCATCACGTCGATCGGCTCTTGCACCGGGAGGTCACTCGCTCCGGTGACTCGCGCGAGGGCCTGGTTCACTTCGGCCAGGCTCAAAGCGTCCTGGCGTTCCGCGAGGCTTTTGAGCTGCTCGAGCGCGGAGGTCGCTTGCAAGACGGCGGCGCTATTCTCACCGCTGATATGGATTGCTCCATCGTGGTGAGTAATGGCGACTTGCAGCGCTTCGCGCAAGCGGCGCACATTTTGGTCTTTGGGGCCAAAGAGCTTAAGAACCAGCGATTGCTCAACCGCGGGGATTGTCGATTCGGTCATTTAGCGTGCGGAGATTGGTGCAGCGAGCGAAACGGGGGGAAACATCGTTTTCGGCGAACGCTCGGTGGACTAATGTTACTATATTCGCGCCGACGATTGCCGGGCCATTCCAATTCAATCCGTTATCTCAACGCAACCCGCGTAATCATCAGCTCCCACACCGTGCCTCTGCTGCTGACCGTGCTGTAACTGCAATTGAGGATTACACTTACGCGCCGACTAGGCCTAGTTCCCAGCATAGATAGGCGGGGCAGGCGACCATATAAGGCGAGTCCATGATGTCGAGCACCCCCCCCAGTCCGGGGAGCCAACGGCTGGAGTCTTTGGCGCCGAGGTCGCGCTTGATGAGGGATTCGGCGAGGTCGCCGATGGCGCCCACCACGGCAACGATTACGCCGTAGAGGATCGATTGCCACCAGGCGGTTGAGCTGCGGTCGAGCCCCCAAAGCGGGACCATGATCACGTGGAAGTAGAGCATCGAGAAGATGCACCCGAAGGCGATGGCGCCGAAAAATCCTTCGAGGGTTTTGCCGGGGCTGAGGCGCGGTGTGATTTTGTAGCGGCCGATGAGGCGCCCAACCGTGTAGGCGCCGACGTCGGACCATTTTACGACCCAAATCGCAGAGACCATCGCGGCCATGCCCCACTTGTGGTCGTGATGGAGTCGCAGCCGTACAAGGAACGCGGAGAAGAGTCCCACGTAGGCCATCGCGAAAACGGCGAGGGCGATTTTGATGATCACGCCGCCGGGTCGCTCGAAACGCTGCATTTCTAGCGCGAAGGCCAGCGTGACGCCGAGCGCGAGCGCGACCATCGGTAGCCCGAAGCGGCCCATGTCATGTTTATCGGAGAGCGGCAAGCCAAACAGCTCGGCGATCGGGGTCCAGCTGGAGGCGAGGACGATGAAGAAGGTGCCCAGCAGCACGACGCGACGGGAGGGGCGCAGATTTTGGGTGTTTAGCAGGTCAGTGACTTCGCTCGCGCCGAGCATCGCGATGAGGAGAATCAGCGGCAAGAGCCAGATGCCGGTGGGGGCGACGCCGGTCGTGAGGTGGCCGCTTTGGACGCCGATGCGGAAGAAATCGAGCGCGATGAGCCCGAAAACGATGCACAAAATGACCGCAGCGGAAATCAATCTCCAGCGAAGCACGTTGAGTTAGCCCTGGGTTTGCTGTCGATGCGAAACGCGAGCGATGTTCTAGCATTTCAGCCCGCAGGGGGCGACGTCCTTACTGGCCCGATCTAATGCGAAGGGGATTTTGAGAAAACGGCTTGTTTTTGCAAACTTGCAGTCTTTCAGTCTTGCGCGCTCTCGTCAGCTCGCTTCATTGCGCGCATCCTTGCGCGCATCATTGGAGAAGCTGTTGTGTGGTAACGAGTTATGAACATTTTGTTACGCACTCAAGTTGGTGGTTGGTGGCAATGGTGGCACGCTCTCGATGTTGCTTTTCTTGGTGGCAGTTGGTGGCAATAAAGGGCGCCCCGGCGCCGTGTGCGTGCGGTCACCGGCTGAAATCGATTTAGCCGGTTGCTTTTTGTAAAAACGGGAAAGCGCTCTTTCGCGGGAGCGAAAGGCGACACTGGCACTAGTAGTGGTCTTCTCCTACTAGTTTTTCCTCGGCCTTATCCGATTGCCAAGCGACGGCGGAGATAATTTGGCCTACTTCGACAGGGTTAGAGAGCTTTGCGGGCTGGTTCGCCTGCACGACGACGATGTCGCCGTGGGGTGTTGATTTGACGGCGAAGGCGCCGCGGACCATTTGTGTGTTGTAGCGGAGGAGCATCATCATGTTTTCGGGCGTCGCGGGTCCGCAGGGGGAAGAGTAGGCGATGATGGGGTTGCCATCGGGGTCGGTGGCGTTGAACGCGACGCTGACGATCTGCTTGCGGGTGCTGCTGATTGGCACATTAATTTGCCACTCGTCGCCATTTTCGGTGACTTGCCAATTGGCAGCTTTGCCCACCGTACGAATGAGTTGCTTGGGATCGACCTGCACTGCGGCTAATTCGCCGAAATCGGGACCGCTTGCTTTGGCGGGCGCCGGTGCGGCAACTACGGGCGCTGCTGGCGCGGCTTGCCCTGGCTTGGGTTGCATCGCGTTTTGCATCATTTGCGGGAGCATCATGCCGAAGCCTGCGCCCATTCCCATGCCCATTGCTCCGGCGTTGCCGCCGCCCTGTTCGGCCATCTTGCTCATGCTGTTGGCCATTTGGAATTGCATGTAGGACTGGAGATCGCCGATGGCGCCCATGCTGCTGCGGGCGTCGATCGCTTTTTGCACTTCTTCGGGCGGGGTGATCGAGTTAATGAAGAAGTCGACGAGTTCGAGGCCATACTTTCGGAAGTCGTCGGCGACCTTGAGTCGGGTTCCGGCGCCGACTTCATCGAACTTGGCGGGCAAATCGAGGAGGGCGATTTGTGATGCGCCGAGAAAATCGGTCATGCGAGAGACGATTAGGTCTTTTAGAAACGACTGTACGTCATCGGTTGTATATTTGCCTTGTGTGCCAACTAGCGTGTTGATCAGCAGCGGCGAGTCAGTAACTTTGAAGGAGAATTTTCCAAAGCTGCGGAGGCGGACGATGCCGAAGTCTTTGTCGCGCAGCGTGATCGGCTGACGGGTGCCCCACTTTTGATCGAGGAAGGTCTGTTTGCCGACGAAGTAGACTTGGGCTTGAAAGGGCGATCGCTCCCACGGAATGGTGAGGATGCTCGTGATGATCGGCACATTCATCGTCGTGAGCGTGTGGCGGCCTGGGCCGAAGGTGTCCATCGCTTTGCCATCGCGGAAGAAAACGGCTTCTTGCGATTCTTGCACGATCAGCTGGGCGCCGAGCTTGATATCGGCCGAGCCCTCGGGCGGCACGCGGTGGACCATCGAACGGCCCGTGGGATCAAAAAAATCGATGACTTCTAGTCGCCAGCCCATGGAATTTCCTCGTGATGATTTTCGTGAATGATTGTAAATTGAATGAGATAAGTGGCATTCGCTTAATGCGCGATGCCTTCGAGCATTTCGTGTCGTTTGGCGAATCGAGTTTCAATGTCGCCGATTTGCGTTAGGCAACCGTCGAGTAATTTTGTGGCCTGCGCAGCATCTCCGCTCGTCGCAAGTTGCCCCAGATACTGAGTGAATGCATCGACGGCGTTCAGCACGCCTAGGTCATGTTGGTAAACTTCGTCGAGCGTGTTCTCGCGGACGGCGACGTAGTCGAAGAAGCCGCTGTAGCCTCGGACGGCCGATTTAAATTTATTGATGAGCCGATCGCAGCCGCCGCGTACTCGTTCGCCGACTGCCAGGGCATCGATGCCGCCAGCGTCGACGACTTTTCGAAGATAGGCATCGAGATCGGCTTTTCCTTTTTCGAGCCGCAGCGCCATTGCGGTGCGGATGAGGTGATCGCTCTCTTGGCGATAATCTTTGCGGAGGTAGCCGCGGAAACCGGGAACCATAAGTAAAATTCGTTCGATCCAGCCCCGGTCGTCGGCATGCTTGATGGGGTCGGTCATGGGTGTTCCTTTCAGTATTCCTTTTGGGGGCGAATCAGACATGATCGGTTTCGCTTGGCGATCGAGAAGTGGGGTGCGAGGATATGTGACTCGCGCCGCTGATAATCTAACGCAGGTTACGGGTCGGGACTATTGCCTACGGGAAACAAGGTACGATCTGGAACTTGCTCTACTTTGTCCACATATTTGAGGAATGGACCGATGAAAAACAGTGATCCGCTCGCCGGGAAAAAGCTCCTCTGCTTTGTCGGCGATATCTACGAAGACCTCGAACTTTGGTATCCCCGGCTTCGCATGGTCGAGGCGGGCGCGGAAGTCGTCGTCGCTGGCGAAAAGGCTGGAGTCAGCTACGCCGGCAAGAATGGCTATCCGTGCGTCTCCACAGCGACATATCATGATTGCGAGGCGCGCGATTTTGCTGGGCTCATTGTTCCCGGCGGGTTTATGCCCGATAAGCTCCGCCGCGATCCCAAGGTTCTGCAGCTCGTTCGCGATTTCGCCAGCGCCGGGAAGCTCGTCGCGGCGATCTGCCACGGCGGGTGGATTCCGATTTCGGCGGGCGTTTACCGAGGCGTGAAGGTAACTGGCTCGCCTGGGATTAAGGATGATCTCGTGAACGCGGGTGCGGTTTGGGAAGACGCGGCTTGCGTCGTGGATCGGCACTTCGTTAGCAGCCGCAAGCCGGATGATTTGCCCGATTTTTGCAAAGGGATGCTTCAGGTGCTAACGCTAACGTAGAGCTGCTATCACAACGTAACGGGTGAGCGAGGGATTTGACCGCAATTCCTCGCTTACGCTTCGGGTTAGGATTGGTTTTACCGGACGTTCCTGGTTCGATTTTCTCCGCAAGGCTAAAAATTGACTTTTGGGCCCAAAAGTGTACGATGTAAAAAGGGTGAGGAATCGTATGACAGAAGAGTCAGGGCAGGGTGAAATCGAAGTCGAATTGATGGAGGCGTTTGGGGCGGAGGCGTCTTCAGCTCAGTGCTTTTCGGTCTACATTCCCAATAAGGATCGTGATGGGAAAGAGATCGGAAATCAGCGTCAGTGGGTATTGGAAGCCATTCATCTTCTCTCCGAGATGAACGGCGGCGCGACCGCCATGCCGCCGGTGGAGGGCGGCTGGTTGAGCGATGCGAATGAAATTGTTTGGGAAAATCCTGTTGTTGTGTATTCCTTCATTCGGCCTGATGAATTTATCGATAATATCTCGCGGATTCGGGAATTCCTTCACCGTCTAGGGCGCGAGACGAATCAAGGTGAGATTGCTGTTGAGTTCGATGGGCGATTTTATCGCATTCGCCAATTTGACTCGGCATAGGAGAAATAGCGTGGCTAAAAAGATTCGAGCGAAAGACTCTTCCCTGAAGAAACTTCGCGATACTTCCGTTCCGCTCGCTGCGGTTGCACATTCGGTCGTAGAAGCCGCGCTGGGCGCTGAATGCGCCAATGAGAGCTTGGAAGAAGCACTCGCGCCTATCAACTTGTTTGCCGTTCGAGCAGAGTTGCTTCGCCGTCTTCAATCGAGCGGCGGACGCCCCGCGCTGTCGGGCGCTTCAAGGCGAGTTAAGATACCTCTGGGTAACGCGGAATGGACCAAGCTTGAAGAATTGGCCTCGATGATCGCGGGATACGAGGGTGATCCAAAGTCTAGTCCAATCGCGCCATCTGCAGGGCAGATCGCGAGCGTACTACTAGGGCTCTCAGTGCAATCCGTCATTTCCCAAGTGAATAAATCCTCGAAACCTGCCTTGTCGCCATTAGCTCGCGAATTAGCAGCGAGGAGTACGATGAAATCGTCTCAGCGCTAAATTTGAGGGCCTCAAGCGAAACACTGGTCACTTGAAAGATGGCTAATTGTTAGGGCTTTTTTGGGCTCAATTCGGCAACGCACTTCGTCCAAAGTTCATCAATCGTCTCGCCGGTAAATTCTTTGAAGTCCGCGATGTCGAATTCGCGGTCTTGGGCTTTGCGGTGTAGTTTGTCGACGACGCCGGGATGCTTTTCATCGAGCCACAATAAGAACCGTCCCGTGACTCGGTAGCTATCGGTGTATTTGTTTCGCTCTGTAATTCGCGCGGGCAATTCCCAGCCCGGCTGTTTTTCCGGGCCATAAAGCTTGCGGGTGTAGTCCGCCATCCCTTCGGTGAACCAGCCCGGCACGCCGCGAGGATACGCTTGAACGGCGTGCGTCAATTCATGCGTGAGCAGACCAATATCGTCCGGATTTTTTCGCAGCCAATCGAGATTGATCGTGATATCGGAACCCGTGCAATAGGCGGGTACTCGCAATTCCTGCTTGAAGACGAGCTTGATATGAGCCGGCGCGGGACGCTTGGGGTTGCTGAAGCGAGCGACCAGCTTGGGATAAGACTGATAGTAAAGTGTTGTTAGCCGACCGATGACATCGGCCGATTCGGGATCGATATCGCCGGTTACCGTGACCTGAAATGCCTTGGGTGTTTCAGGCGGTGTTTCTTGCTTGGGCGCCTCTGGCTTCTCTGGCGCGGGCTTGTCTTGCGCTGATACGGTCAAGGAACTCCATTGAACCAGCAATATCAGAGTACACATCACTGCGGCGGCACGAGTCAAGGTTCGCATTTCTGAACTTTCCAGTTGGTGATGGCTCACAAGTTCGATCAGGCCATAATCAAGCCTTAATCAAGCACGGATGCACTCGTGCGTTTCTGCCCCACACGTCGCAATTCGCTCATGCAGAAGGAGATCGCTAGTGAATATTCGCGCACGGCTTCGAGCAGCTTCTTCTGCGCCGCGGCATTTTCCGCCGATTTCACATGTGAGTCAAAAGTCGACCAGGCGATCGTCCAATGCTCGCTATGGCCTACCTCTTGAAGTTCCTTGACCAGCTTGGCGAGTGACGCGACAAACTCAGTCGGCTGTTGGCAAGCCACATTTGCATATGGGCCTTTGCCGAGATACTTCTGGCCTCGAAAGTAGGCGGCCCAGATCGGCCCATATTTCCGCATGATGCCTACGAACGGCACTACGATCGCCACCATGATCGTGGGATAGACCAGAAAAGGCGATTCCGAAATGAGGTAGAGGATTCCCGCCGCCAAAAGTAACACGAGTCCCGCGAACCAATACCAGGGACTCATCTCGCGCGGCTTCGGCGCTAGTGCGTCTTCATCGTCGACTGCGGCGAAGCGAGTCGTTACTCGATCATGGATCACTTTCACGATCACGACGGTGATGTTATCGGGCCCGCCGCGAAGGTTCACGATATCGACCAGCGCCTGTCCTGCTTCTTGCGGCGGCAGCGCTGACAAGATTGCGCCGATCTCGACATCGCTTGCCTCGCCGGTCAAACCATCGCTGCAGAGGAGATAGCAGTCTCCTTTTTCGATCGGAAAGAATCCTTCGAGATCGGCAATGACAACCGGCTTCGGGCCAATCGAGCGCGTGATGACATTCTTGGGAACCGTGCGCGCAAAGTCAGAGCCCGGAGTAAGCTGCCCGGCGGCTCGGAGTTCCCAGACCAAACTGTGATCGAAGGTGAGCTGCTCCAGGTGTCCCGCGCGGAAGCGATAGACGCGGCTATCGCCGATATGGGCCACTAGCGCACCTTGCGGCAGCAGCACCAGGCTGCTCATCGTGGTGCCCATGTTGTGGAATTCGGCGTTCGCCTTGCCGCGGCGATGGACCTCGGCATTTGTCTCGGTCACCGCGCGCTGCAGCGCGTCTTGCGGAGACTCTTCCACATATTTTTGAAAGAGATGCGGGATGCCATCGGCGGTCAGC
Organism: Pirellulaceae bacterium; assembly: GCA_046595915.1. Lineage (GTDB taxonomy): Bacteria > Planctomycetota > Planctomycetia > Pirellulales > Pirellulaceae > JBKJSI01. Next base: position 2,232 of record JBKJSI010000908.1, on the reverse strand, counting down.
TTGCTGGCGAGTTCGCCTGCGGCATGGGCTCCCATGCCGTCGGCGACGAGGAATATATGCCCCCGCTGGCGCCACTTGGCTTCGTCTGCCGCCAGCACGACCGTGTGCGAATCTTGATTATTGAGCCGCCGCATCCCCACGTCGGTTACGGCAGCCACCTGCAACGCATCGTCCCAAGTCGTTGCGGCGCCAGCTGCCATTTCTTGCCTGTTTCCGGGGAATTTCCAATTCTGAGGCGCAATGTGGCGTCTCGGTAGCATTACTATTCTATCATCGGCAGCAGATTTGGCGCGCGATGGGCACGGGCCCAATTATTCCGTTTCAGCGACTTCGATCTGGCATTCCGGCCCCCCGATCCGCTAGAGTCCCGCCCTGCCTCTATGGGTGAAATGCCCGCCGATTGCGGCTGTTTTTGCAAATTCCCGGGATTCGTCATGCTTCGCCGCTCTTCCAATTCGCCATTCAAGATCGCCGGCCAGCTGGGGCTGCTTTTGGCGATTGTAGTCATTGGAATGACGCAATCGGGCTGTATTCGTCGGCGGCTGACCGTCCGCACGACGCCTGACAATGCTCAAATTATCGTCGACGATCGCCCCATCGGGCGCTCGCCCGTCTCGACGAGTTTTCAATACTACGGAACGCGCAAAATCCAGGCCGTGAAAGATGGCTACGAGACGGTGACGATTCAAGAAAAAATCAGCCCGCCTTGGTATCAATGGCCGGTCATCGATTTTTTCACAGAAAATCTTTATCCCCGCGAGATCCGGGACGAACGGGCGGTCGAGATCGAACTCGAACCGCAAAAGATCATCCCCCGCGACCGGGTGATTGCCGACGCCGAGCGCCTTCGCGGCGCCGCCCGTCAGGGCTATGTCGTCGACCCGGGCAAAGCGGGCAATCCGTTTGAACTCGGGCCGCGCGGGATGCCGCCGGAGTACGCCCTCGAAGGGGCTCCGACGGAAGAAGTTCCTGCGACTCGGCCTGTGCCGATTGGCAGTCCGTTTGGGAACACGACGCAGCCGCCGCGGATTCGGGAATAGCTGCGCGGGGTAAGAAAGTTGGATGTTGGTTTCCCTGCTTTCCCTCTCTCGGTGTTGGTTGCCGTTGGTTTCCCTGGAAGGGAAACCAACTTGATGAAGTATGGAAGTTGGAAGTTGGTGGCGAGGGTAGCGATGGTGGCAAGCTCTCGGTCATGGTGGCGTTGGTGGCAGTTGGTGGCAAGATTCGGGGTGGGAAGAAGCCCGGCTTTGGCAAGGTGGGCAAGACACCCAAATCGCGACGGACGTTTGAACGACATTCAGTTTAACTCCTTAGTAATAGTCGCGGAGTGTCTCCCTGTCATTCATGATAGGGCGTGGGTGGCGCCATTTGGGGCGCTATTTTTGCGAAAATTTAACCGCAGAGAATGGCTGGTTTATCAGCCCGGTTCTGTGGTTCGCACAACACACAGCTTGTTTTGGATCGCTGAGCTGTTTTGAGCTTCGCACTGCTGGACAAGCCAGACAGTGGCACCCAACCCGGCGTACGTATTCGCCAATCGCCCAATTGCTATCAAATGCTCAAACACCTTTTGGCCAAGTTCGTGTCGCTTCGAGCGATTCGCCGGTTTCTAAGAGACTCTTGAGACTCGCGAGGATCATTGGCCAACCGCCCGAAACAGCTTCAATCAACTTCGAATTCGGCACATTGATTTCATGGACGAGGGAAAACTTCACCATCTCGCCCATCGGCTCAAGTTCATAGGTAAGCCGCGATTCGCCTTCGAGTTTTAGTTCGGGCTTGAACTGATTCGTCCAGGTTAGCACGAGTTTCTTGGGTGGATCGAATTCGAGAATCTTGCCGGCATCGCCCACTCGGCCATCGGGAATCATCAGCTTCCAATCGGAGCCGACTTGCCAATTGCAATCGTGCCAGCACTCGACCCAATATTGGCGGGTGAACTCGGGATCGAGCAGCGCCTTCCAGAGTTTTTCTGGCGTGGTGCGGATATAGGTCACGTAAACAAAACGCGATTCAGCTGTATTGCTCATGGGGAATCATGCTCCAGTTTCGCTTTGAGTTCCGCCAAAATGCGGACGCGGCCTCGCTGATATTTGTCGATCCATCGTTCGGAGATTTCTTGAATCGGGGCGGGATTGAGGTAGTGCAGCTTTTCGCGCCCCTGCCAAAACGGGACGACGAGCCCCGCCTCTTCGAGCAACTTAAGATGCTTGGTCACGGCTTGCCGCGTCA
>JBKJSI010000729.1:0-10276 GCA_046595915.1 Pirellulaceae bacterium | reverse complement strand
CTGTTTTGAGTCGGGGAAATGTCCAGTCAGGGACTCGAGCAGCCAGATCGCCGCTGAGGCAATTTCGGGATCGGTGTTGTTTGTAAGGCTTGCCAAAGTACGAAGGCACTCGCGTTCGCCCGCATCAGCCAAAATGCGACAAACGCCGAGCGACACCATCGGTTCAGGGTCTTGGAGCATCGGCCGAACCATTTCGGCGGCTTTTTTGGCATCGAGTATCAATCGCAGCGTTTCGATCGCCACGACGCGAGTTAGCGCATCGGGGGACTTGGCTCGGCTGAAGGCCTGGTCCGCATCTTCTTTATAGGCAGTGGCCATGAAGCGGCTGAGATTACCCTTACAAACGCGGTCACTGGCCAGAACCGTGCCATTCCAGGCCAAATCGCGTAATTCGGGTTCCAACGATCGTTCTAGAATCGACAGTGACGCCGAAAGAAGGGAAGCGGCAACTTGTTCATGTTTTTCCTCCACTTTGCGAATTCGCCAGCGAATCTCGGCGTTATCGGAGTTTTGGAATTTGTGCAGCGTGGTGAAATCGATCCCTCGCATCGTTGAGAGTTGAAGCATCGCCGCCTCGCGCGACGCATATTGCTCGGTTCCCAGCTGATGGATCAGGGAAATGGTCAGTTCGAGGCTCGATGAGTTCGGCTTGAGACTCTCGAGAAAGGTTCGAGCGCCTTCCACTCCTGCGGGGTAACCAGCGGCGGTCAGGGTCAAATTGGGCCAATTTTCGCCGGCAGTCGATTGTGCTGAGAGTCGCGCAGTGGCGAAGGCAAGGAATGTCGCCATTAAGAAGAGTGTGGGGGCCAATCCCGCGCAGTTAACTCCACGGCGCCGCGAGTTTACTTGGCGGCGAAACCATGAATAGCCAAGCTCGTATTGCGCGTGAAGCAACGTCATAAGGCGATTATCCGGCGCCTTGCAGTGGATAGCAACACTTTAGGTGGTCGCCACGATGCGCCGGAATGATTGGCGTTTCTCCTAAAAACCCGCGCTATGGGAAAGTTTGCGTTGTTTGCGGAATGGGGGATCGATATACTTCCACTAGGGGAGGACAGAGGCGTGTCTGAAGCAGTGGGCTTGGAGGTAAAACCCAAGTTGGTCTGCGTGGCCGATGGCGACATCGAGTTGTCCGCTATCCCTCCGGAGTTAGCGGCTGCATTCGATATCATCACGACGACGTCGCCGATCCGTACCCTTCAGCAGTATCGCGACGTTCCCCTGGCGGGAATCTTCGTCGTCGCGGCCCAATTGCCTCAGGCATTACAACTGCTCGAAAGCGACCATTTGCTTCGCAGCATGCCAGATGGCGTAGTCGTTTTAGATGGCGACAACAAGATTGCTTGGGCCAATGAGTGCTTCGTACGGACTTTTGGCGGCGAGCCGGTTGTTAACAAACGTTTTTACGAAGTGCTGAGACATCCTGAAGTGCTCGGCCCCGAGTTTTGCCCATTTCAATCGGCGCGAACTTGCGGCATGCCGAGCGCCTCGACGCTTCATACGGCAGACAACCGCTACTTCCATATCCACGCTTCCGCGGTGCGTGATGTAGAAAACGCGAACTCCACTTTGGTGGTGACGCTTCGCGATGTAACTCAAGAACAGTTACAGCAGCAAAAACTCGCTGCGATTCACCGCGCGGGAATGGATCTGGTTGACCTCGCGGCGGATGAGGTGTTCAAGCTCTCCGTTGAAGAGCGAATTGAACTGCTCAAATCAAATATTCTGCACTACACGCGTGACCTGCTGAATTTCGACGTGATCGAGATTCGACTGCTCGATGAACAGACCGGCGCCTTATCGCCGCTGTTGGCATTTGGCATGGATGAGGCAGCCGCGGCGCGAACGCTGTACGCCAAGGCTGAGAATAATGGCGTAACGGGCTTCGTTGCTGCGACTGGCAAAAGCTACGTGTGCGAAGATATCACGAACGACCCGCTTTACCTCCAAGGAGTAGCGGGCGCTCGATCTTCTTTGACGGTGCCGCTGATGTGGCACAATAAGGTCATTGGCACGTTCAATGTCGAAAGCCCCCAAGCGAACGCCTTTTCCGAAGCCGATTTGCAGTTCCTTGAGATCTTTTCCTATCGCATCGCGTTTGCACTTAACACGCTCGAACTGCTTGTCGCCCAGCATGCGACCGCGGCACAGGCGAGCGTCGAGGCGATTCATAGTGCGGTAGCGCTGCCCGTCGATGAAATTCTCAACGACTGCGCCAATGTGATGGAGCGCTACATCGGCCATGAGCCGCAAGTGGTCGAGCGGCTGCAACGAATTTTGCGGAATGCCCGTGATATTCGGCACGTGATTCAAAAGGTGGGCGAACGGATGACGCCTGCGGAGGCGGTAGCGAACGTCTCGCAAACGCCCGAGCGACCACTGCTGCGGGGAAAACGTGTTCTTGTCGCCGATCAAGATGATGCAGTGCGTCTCGCAGCGCATGATTTACTTGAGCGATATGGGTGTATTGTCGAAACGGCCCATGATGGACATGAAGCCCTGTGTATGGTGCGAAGCTGCGGTGGTGATTTCCGGTACGACGTGATCATTTCTGACATTCGTCTGCCCGATATGTCGGGCCACGGCTTAATGCTCAAACTGCAAGAGACCATGGCACAGGTGCCGTTGATTTTGATGACGGGTTTTGGCTGGGATCCGGGGCATTCGATTGTGAAAGCGCGACAAGCGGGACTCCATCCCAAGGGAATTCTCTACAAGCCCTTCCGACTCGACCAATTGCTTGAATCGGTAGAGACGATCATCACTGCCCAGCGGACCGCATAGCCAAATGCCGCCAGGGATGGCAATCGACTTGCTTTTGCTCACCGTCGCCTTCGCGGGGCATATCGCGATGGGCGTCGGGTTCTTCAATCAAATGAACTCGGCCTGGCTGCCGCCACATTCTGTGCATCGGTTGGAACGGGCGACGATGCTGCTAACGGCGATCGCGCCGCTCGTGGTCTTAGTGATTCTGTGGACGATGCCGCTGAGTGCGCGCGACTCGGGACATTTGCTGCCTAAACTCATCGGCGCTGCACCTTGGTCATGGCTTTGGCTCTACTTGGCGCCCTGCGCCTTATTTGGCGCGCTGTCGGCGGGACGTTGGATGTGGAATCGCTGGCGGTCGCGGCCCCCGAGGGAGCTGATATCAAAACGCACATTGGTCCAGGAGCGAATGGGCTCGCATTCGAGTGAGCCGTCGATGCGTGGCTCGGCAGGCCTGATCGCGGGGTTACCCTGGAATGAGGCGCTGAAGATTCACGTTGAAGAAAAGCGTTTTGCACTCCCCCGCTGGCCAAGTGAGTTGGACGAATTTCGAATCGTTCACTTATCCGACCTGCATATCAACGGGCGCATTGGTCGCCGCTTCTTCCGTCGCGCGGTGGAACTGGTTAACGATCTCGCGCCGGAGATGGTTGTCATCTCCGGCGATATTTGCGAACGAGATGATTGCATCGAGTGGCTCGATGAACTTGGAAAGCTCACCGCGCCGTGCGGATCGTTTTTTGTGTTGGGGAATCACGACTTGCGAGTGGTGGATTCAACCAGTATCCGCAATCGACTAGCTGCCAATGGCCTTATCGATTTGGGGGGACGGTGGATCGCTCACAACCCTCGCGGTGTTTCGGTTGTGATCGCGGGGAATGAGTTGCCTTGGTTTGCGCCTGCGGCGCCGATGGAGCATTGTCCTACAGAAATTGACGGCAAACGACCGCCTCGGATTGTGGTTTCGCACTCGCCCGATCAGTTGCTGTGGGCGCGATCATTTGACGCCGATTTAATGCTAGCAGGCCACACGCACGGCGGGCAGATTCAGCTGCCTTGGATCGGGCCTCTCGTGGCGCCGAGCCGGTTTGGTGTGAAGTATGCTTCGGGCGAGTTTTTTGAACACCCGACGCTGATGCATGTTAGTCGCGGGCTGTCCTCGCTGCAGCCGCTGCGATTTAGATGTCCGCCGGAGATTTCGCTTCTGGTCTTGAAACCGGCAAAGGACGGAACCTGATCTGTTACTTGGGTAACCAGAAATTGGGACGACGGTGAGCGTGGGAAACTGCGAATACGACAATTTCATCGGGCCGAATTTGAAAGATCACGATGTATGGAAATCGACGAAGTCGATACCGTCTAAAATCTCTTGTGTTTGGAAGCAATTCGTATTTAGAAAAAGCCAATGGTGTTTCGGTAATTTTTCGCGTGGCTTCTCTGAATGCAACGAGAAACTCGAAACCAAGGCCGACGCGTCGATCTTCGTACCATTCCATCGCCGCTTCAATGTCGGCTTCAGCAGTTGTTTCAATTCGTAGATTCATGACAGGCGACGGGCTCTGACCGATGACTCGATTTTATCTAACGCTATATCTAAATCACGAAGCCTTGATGGGTCTTTTTCGGCTAACTCCAATCGCTTTTGCACCTCCACTGCCCAGGCGGCTTCAACCTCTGCTTCTGGCTCAGCTGCTTTGAGACTCTGGAGCAATTGATAGGCTAATTCCGCGCGATCCTTTTCTGAAAGGGATAGAGCGTTGTCCATCAAATTCGCGGTGAGTTCCATTTTATGTCTCCGATTCGCAGTTCGTCTCGACTCCCAATTATAACCAAGACGACACCGCGCAAAAAACACCGTTTCTTAGCAGTTCTCATATTTCCAGTGCCGCTTTTTGCCCTCGCCGATCCACTCGAGGGCTTGCTCTAAGCGTTTTTGGCGGGTGGCTTCTTGTTTGGCTTCGGTGATCCACTCGATGTAGTCGCGTTGGGCGCTGGGCGGGAATGCGTCGAAGACTTTTTTAGCTTTGGCGTTTTTCTTGAGGGCGAGGAGCAAATCGCTGGGCGGAGCGAGTTTGGGTTTGGGTGGTTTTTTGGCGCGGTCGGCCATGGGGCCGCCTTTGACTCCGCTGCGGTTGAGCTCGATCGCTTTGCGGGTCCAATTGAGAATCAAATCGTCAGCGGGCAGATCCTTTACGTCTTTGAGCTTCGCGGCGGCCATCTCCGTTTTGCCCATCCGCTCCATCTGGTCGCTTTCGCCGGTGACCTGGACACCGCGCCAATAGCCGAAGCGAACGTGTTCTTTGAACGCCGCGAGGCCAGCGACAATGCCCTGCAACTCGAAATGCGGGCAACTCCATTTCATTGTTTCGACGATCTCCGGATCGGCCTTGTGCATCAGGTCGCGGACTTTTTTGAGAATCGGCTTGGCGAAGGGGGCGGCTTCTTCGATGTAGGCGTCGACCTCGGGTGAGCGGTTCTTTTTCGCGGCGGCTTTCTTCATGGCCCCATCTTTCAATCGATGTTGATTGGCAATCGCGGCTAGAACGATAAGAAATCGCTAAGCGAGAATGTCGTGAAGTACTTCGCCCTTCACATCCGTGAGCCGCACGTTTCGTCCGGCATAGTAATAGGTAAGCCGTTTGTGGTCCATTCCCAAAAGATGCAAAATCGTGGCGTGAAGATCATGAATTTCGGCGCGGTTTTCTACGACTTTATAGCCGTAATCGTCGGTGGCGCCGTAGGTTTGGCCGCCCTTAATGCCGCCGCCGGCTAGCCACATGGTGAAGCCGAAGGGGTTGTGGTCGCGGCCGTTGGAGCCCTGGGCGAAAGGGGTGCGCCCGAATTCGCCGCCCCAGACGACGAGGGTGGAATCGAGGAGGCCGCGACGGGAGAGGTCGGCGAGCAAGGCGGCGATTGGTTGGTCGACGGTGCGGGCGTTGTCTTCGTGGCCCTTTTTGAGGTTGCTGTGTTGGTCCCAGCGGTCGTGGCCGACGTTCGGGCAAGTGAGCTCGATGAAGCGGACGCCGCGTTCGACGAGACGGCGGGCGAGAAGGCATTCGCGGGCGTAGGTGGCCGTCTTGGAATCCTTGGAGTCGAGGCCGTAGAGCGAAAGAGTTTCTTGAGACTCTTTGGAGAGATCGGTTACGTCGGGGACGGCGGTTTGCATGCGGAAGGCGAGTTCGTAGTTGCGGATCGTCGATTCGAGCGGATCGTCGGCGCCCATTTTGGCGACGAAGCCCTTGTCGAGCGCGGCGAGTTGGGCCAGCTTTTGCTTCTGCAGGGCGGGGCTCGATTCAAGAGGATTTACATTGGCGAGAGCGGCGCCTTGGACGTTGAAGATGGAGCCTTGGTAAGTGGCGGGCAAAAAGCCGCTGGAGAAATTGTCGTAACCGCCGGGGGGGATGAGTCCGCCATTGAGGACGACGAAGGAAGGCAGGTCTTGGCACTCGGTTCCGAGGCCGTAGCCCATCCAGGCGCCCATGCTGGGGCGGCCTTGGATGCCGATTCCGGAGTGAAGGAAGTAGTTGGCGTTGGTGTGTTCGGAAAACTCGGCGGTCATCGAGCGGACGATCGCGAGTTTGTCGATTTGCTTCGCAACGTGCGGGAATAAATCGCTGACCGGAAGGCCTGACTCGCCGTATTGTTTGAACGCCCAGGGGCAACCGAGCGTGGCGCCGTTGTCATTGAACTGCGTCGGCTCCATTTTGAGGCCGAAGGGTTTGCCATTTTCGGCGGTGAGTCTTGGTTTGGGGTCGAAGGTGTCGACTTGCGAGGGACCGCCATCCATGTAAAGGAAGATGACGCTCTTGGCTTTGGCGGGGAAGTGCGTGGGCTTGGGAGTTAATTGATTTGTTTCGCCGTCATTGGCTGAGGCAGCGGAGGGATTTAGGAGCGATGCGAGGGCGAGGCCGCCGGCGCCGAGGCCGGTGCGCAGGAGCATTTCGCGTCGGCTTAGGCTGGCTGGTTGGTATCGGCCGCAGTGTGACACGCTTGGTCATCCCTTGCTAACGTGAGTTCTATTCGACGAAGAGGAATTCTTTGGAGTTAAACAGGAGGTGGCAGATGTCGAGCCAGATGCGGGGGTCGTTTTCTGCTGCGGTGCCGGGGACGCCGAGGAGTTTGGCTTGCTCTTGCTGGAAGGCTTTCCAGGTTTCGAGTTCTTCGGCGGTGGCTTTGCGGGAGAGGGCTGTTTCGTAAATGCGGTTGATTCGTTCTTCCGTTGTGGCGGGGTCTTTGAGAAGGGTGTCGGCCCAGGTTTTGGCTTGTTCGTGGATGAAGGGATCGTTGAGGAGGGTTAGCGCCTGGGCGGGGACGTTGGATTGATTGCGGGCGCCAAAGGGAGCGGCGGGGATGGGGCAATCGAAGACGGCGAGAAAGGGATTTAAGAAGTTGCGGCGAATAGCTAAGTAGATGCTGCGTTTGCCGGCGCCATCGAGAGGGCCGCTGATTGCGGGGCGGCCTCGGCCTTCCATGTAGGGTGTTAAATGTGTGGCGATCGATTCGCCGTCGGGCGGGGTGAGGTCGAGCCGGCCGGAGAGAGCGAGAATGCCATCGCGAATGCCTTCGGCGTTGCGGCGGCGGAGATTCATGCGGTGAAGCAGCAGATTATTGGGATCGAGGGTATCGGATTCGGGATGATGTTGGCTCGATTGTTGATAGGTTTTGGAGAGGACAATTCGCTTGAGCAGTCGCTTGAGCGAATAGCCATCGGTGATGAAGTCCTGGGCTAAGTGATCGAGTAATTCGGGATGCGAAGGTGGTAGGCCGAGGACGCCAAAGTTGTCGACGGTCGGGACGATGCCCTTGCCGAAGAGATGATGCCAAACGCGATTGACGGCGACGCGGGCGAAGAGCGGGTTGCCGGGAGAGACCGTGCTTTTGGCCAGGTCGAGGCGGGTCGCGCCTTGTTCGGCGGACTTGGTGTCGGCGAGGATCGCCGTGAGGAAGGCGCGGGGGACGGGGCCGCCGCTGATGCGTGAATTGCCTCGCACGAGCAGATCGTCATCGACGTGATCGCCTTCCCATGCGCTGACGGCGGTGCGCGAGGGAGCGGCTAGTCCCGCAGCCCAAGTCGCTTCGAGGTCTTGGAGGATTTTGGTTTGCGACTTGAGATCGGCATCGAGGTTGATGCTTAAGGCAAACAGATCTTTGCGCTGAAAGATCGCGTTTAGGAGCTGAGCTTGTTCGTGAGTGAGCGGTTTGTCGCTATTGGGATTTGCCCAGAGATCAAGCGTTTCGGACGCGATTCGTAGAAAATCGGCGGGGGCGAGTTGCTTCCAGGGTTGGGCGGTTTGATTCAGGGCAAAAGGCGGGGTGGCGGCTTCGACCACCATCGCGACTTCGAAGCCGGCGTCTTTGTCGGGCGAGAATTCGACATGGAGGTTGTGGCCGACGTAATCTTTGAGTTCATGACGAACCCAGCGCCAATTGTCACCCTGTTCCGCGGGAAAGGCGTTCATTAACACGCCATGCAGTGGACCAACGACCGCGCGATGGGAGTCGACTGAGGCGAATGCACGGCCCGCGCCGCGGACTAAGTATTGGAGCACGGGCTGCTGAAGGACGAATGTCTTTGTGCGGAGAGTTTTGCCGGAACGAATCGTTGAGCCGAGGGAGCCAAGGTCACGCTGCGTTTTCGCGGCGGTTGCCAGTCTCGCAAACGCGGGTTTCAGAGTTGCCGCGCCGAATTCGCGAATGCCGGCGAGAGGAATTTCGGCGTTGCTCGAAATTAGCAGATCGCCAGATGCTTCTGGGTGGAGGCCGAAGGCGAAGCCATCTTGGATTGAGTTGGCCTGTGAGTCGGAAAAATTCTCGATAACGCGCGAGGCAGTCGAAGCCGGTGTGGCGCTGACCGCTTCCTTCGCGGTGAACTGAACGCCTTCGAGCTCTTTTTTCCAAGCGACAATGCGAGCGGCGTCAAGCTTTGAGCTATCGGCGGAGCCTTCGGTTCCGATCGCGGCGGTGATGTAAGGCTGCGATTCCTCAATCGCCTTGCGCATCGCTTGGCTGAGCGATTGCTTTAGGCGCGGCTGGAGCGCGGCGTTAGCGTTATCGATTTCGGTGGCGGCTTGGCGCTCCATCTCATTTGTTTCAAACCGATATTGCCGATACTCCATGCCCTGAAGGAAGCCCGAGAGCGCGTAGTAATCCTTCTGGGCGATCGCATCAAACTTGTGATCATGGCACCGCGCGCACGAAACCGTCAGCCCCAAGAAGCCTTTGCTATAAACATCGATCATGCGGTCGAAGCGGTCGGTTTCATCCTTGCGAATATCGACGGGTGAATGAAGCCATTCACCGAGAAACCAATGTCCAGTCGCCAAGGCCGATTCATGAGCCCCCTTGGCGTCGCGACGATTCATCAGGTCGCCCGCGATATGCTCCATCGCGAATTGATCGTAAGGCAGGTCACTATTGAGGGCACGGATCACATAGTCGCGGTAGTGCTGCACGCCGGGGATGTCGTAATCGAATTCGTGGCCGCGTGTTTCGGCATAGGCAACGACGTCGAGCCAATGTCGGGCCCAGCGTTCGCCGAATTGCGGCGACTTGAGGAGTTCATCGACAAGCTTTTCCGTCGCGTCGTTCGATTCATCGCGGAGAAATTCTTCGACGCGGGCAGGCGGAGGCGGGAGGCCGATGAGGTCGTAATAGAGGCGGCGAATCAGAACACGTTTGTCGGCGGCGGGCGATGGTTTTAGTTTTCCCTGTTCCAACTTGGCGAGAATGAAGAGATCGATTTTGCTCGTGGGCCAAGCTGCATCGGTCACTTCGGGAATAGGCGGCGAAGTGATCGACTTCCAAGCCCAGTGACTTGCCTTGCGTGCCAAGAGGTCAAATTTCTTCGGCGCCGCACTTTCGGTTTTGCTTTCAGCAGGCCAAGGTGCTTTGGCCATGATCCATTTTTCGAGGATCGCTAGCTCTTCAGCGGGGAGCTTCGTCTTCGGCGGCATTTGATAGGTTTCGCCGTAGCGAATGGCGTCGAGCAGGAGGCTCTTTTCAGGGTGCGCAATGTCGAGCGAGGGGCCGGTGTCGCCCCCTTTAATGACCCCGTCGCGGGAATCGAGTCTCAGGCCCCCTTTAAGGTCGTCGCCGACATTGCCATGGCACTCGAAGCAGCGCTTCACGAGTAACGGGCGCACTTCCTTTTCGAAAAACTCGAGTTGGTCCTGACTAAATTCCGTTGCCTTAGGCGGCGTTTCTTGGCCGCGGATCGGCTGAGCCAAAACCAGCGCAACCATAAGCCAGCAAAGGGATAAGCAGCAGCGGCGAAAACGCAAATGGCGATGATGAGGCATCCTTACAGGCTACCCGAGCGTTACGGACACTTCAACCAACTTGGATGCGTTCCGAAGCAATTGACATGCAACCAATTGGTTGCATAATGGCCCTCGTGGTTGATGCGTTTGACATGGATCGAGTCTTCAAAGCGCTTGCCGACCCAAGTCGTCGCCGGTTGCTTGACAAATTAACAGGGAGCAATGGCCAGACCCTGGGGCAACTGTGCGAG
>JBKJSI010000629.1:0-12702 GCA_046595915.1 Pirellulaceae bacterium | reverse complement strand
CTCTTTCTCATCCGCCTTCGGTGCAATGGCGTTTTCATCAATCATCCGCCGATTCGACGGGATCAAAATCCCCTTCCGACCGGATAGGTAAGCGCCTGTGACGGAGTTCTTTTCCTTGAGCAGCTTCTGCGGTGTCGCCGCCGCCATGATCTGCCCGCCGAGCTTGCCCGCCCGCGGACCAAAGTCAAACACATGATCGCAGTTCTTGATGACCTCTTCATCATGCTCAACCACGAGCAGCGTATTACCCAAGTCGCGAAGTTTGTGCAGCGCCTTTAGCAATCGGCCATTATCTCGCGGGTGCAAGCCAATCGTCGGCTCATCGAGCACATAAAGCACGCCGCACAACCCGCTGCCCAGCTGGCTCGCCAGCCGAATGCGCTGCGCCTCGCCATTCGAAAGCGTCGCGGCGCCGCGTTGGAGCGTCAAATAGTCGAGCCCCACGTCGAGCAAGAATTGCAGGCGATTTTCAATCTCGCGTAGCACCTCGCCAATAATCTGCCTTTCAACCTTCGTGAGTTTCCAGTCCGCGATCGACTTGGCAAGCTCCGCCAGCGGCAGCCGGCAAAGGTCGCCCATCGTCCGCTCACGAAACTGCATCGCGCCTGCATCGTCGCGCAGTCTTCCGCCACCGCAGGTGAGGCACTCGACTTCCGCCACCATCGCCGCCAAGCGATATCGCAGGCCCGGCGTGAGCCGGGCCGCTTCCTCGAGCGATGGATACAGCCCCTTGAACTGAAACCGAAACAGCGGCGGCCCGCTCGCTTTGGCGCCAGGCACATCAAACCAGGTCTCGCCCGTTCCGAACAAAATCATTTTGCGATAGCGATGCGGCAACTGATCGTAAGGCTCGTCCAGCGGAATCCCGGCGCCTTTTCCCATCGCTTCCAGCATTGCCGACGCAATCGGCGTGCTCAATTCCGGCCAAAGCAGAATCGCCCCTTCCCGCAAAGACCGTTTCGGATCGCGAATCAGCGCCGCCTGATTGGCGCCCATCTGCACGCCTAAGCCCTCGCACGAAGGACACCATCCGAGCGCACTATTGAACGAAAAATGATGCGGCGAAAGCGGCTCAAAACTGCGCCCGCACTTTTCACAGGCGCGGTGCCGACTATGCACCGTCACTTCCCATTTATTCTCCGGCAAAACCTCGCTCGGGAAAATGACATGCAGCACGCCTCGGCCCATGCTTAGCGCCGATTCGATGCTTTCCGAGATACGCGACCGCGACGCGGCATTCACCGTCACGCGGTCGACCACCACTTCAACCTGATGCTTCGTCCGCCGATCCATTGCCGGAACCTGATCGAGCTGATGAATCACGCCATCGATGCGAACGCGAGCATAGCCGCCACTTTTCAACTCGTCCCACAACAAATCAAACGCTTGCCCGACTTCGACTTCGAGCGGCGCCGCAAGAATCGCCTTCTCGCCCGCTTCCAAGGTCATCACCTTGTCGACAATTTGATCGAGCGTCTGGGCGCCGACGGGAATGTCGCACTCAGGACAGAAGATCGTTCCCAGTCGCGCCATGAGCACGCGAAAGTAGTCATAGATTTCCGTGACCGTGCCGACCGTGCTTCGCGGCGTGTTGCCGAGATTCTTCTGCTCAATCGCAATCGCCGGCGACAACCCCTCGATATGATCTACCAGCGGCTTTTGCATTTGCGCCACAAACTGCCGCGCATAAGAACTAAGGCTCTCGACATATCGCCGCTGTCCCTCAGCGTAGATCGTGTCCATCGCCATCGAGCTTTTGCCGCTGCCACTCGGGCCGCAAAAAACGCTCATCTGATCGCGCGGAATTTCGGCATCGACATGCTTCAGATTGTGCTGATGGGCGCCGCGCACCGAAATAAACTTCGCCTCAACCGGCGCGTTCGTTTTGCCCTTCGCAACCTTCTTCGTTTTGCCAGCCTTGCCCGGCTCAATCGCCAATTGCTCTAGCGCCGCCGCGAGCGCCTTACCCGTATGCGATTCTTTATTCTTAGCGATCTCTTCCGGCGGCCCGCATGCCAGAATCCTACCGCCTCCCGCACCGCCTTCCGGCCCGAGATCAATAATCCAGTCCGCCGTCTTGATGACGTCGAGATTGTGCTCGACCACGAGCACCGTGTTGCCCGCATCGGCAAAGTTGTGCAGCACATCGAGCAGCAACTTGATGTCAGCAAAATGCAATCCGGTCGTTGGCTCATCAAGCAGATAGAGCGTCTTCCCCGTGCTGCGCTTCGTCAGTTCCTTCGCCAGCTTAATGCGCTGCGCCTCACCGCCCGAGAGCGTCGGTGAAGGCTGCCCGATCTTGATGTAATCGAGCCCCACATCATGCAGCGTTTTTAGCTTGTCATAGATCTTCGGCACATTGACGAAGTGCTCCAGCGCCTGTTGGACATCCATCTCAAGCACTTCAGCGATCGACTTATCCTTGAACTTCACTTGCAACGTTTCGCGATTGAATCGCTTGCCATCACAAACCGGGCACGTCACCCAAACATCCGCCAGAAAGTCCATCTCCAGCTTCGTGGAGCCGTTACCCTCGCAAGCCTCGCAGCGCCCGCCCTCAACATTGAAACTAAATCGACCCGGCAAATAGCCTCGCCGCTTCGATTCCGCCAGTTCCGCAAAGAGATTGCGAATCTCATCGAACAGCTTGATATAGGTGCCCGGATTCGATCGTGGCGTTCGACCAATCGGCGTCTGATCAATCGCAATCAATTTGTCGAGATGCTCAAGTCCCTCCATCGCCGCAAACTTGCCCGGCGTACCTTCGCCGCCATTGAGATCGCGCCGCAGCGCCTCCACCAGAATATCGGTAACAAATGAACTTTTGCCTGATCCCGATACGCCCGTGATGCAAACAAATAGCCCCAGCGGTAGCTCGATATCGACATTCTTAAGGTTGTGATGCTCCGCGCCTCGCACCGTTAGGAACTTATCCTTCAGCAGTCGACGATGCTCGCGCGGCTGAATCTTCAGACGGTGTGAAAGATATTTGCCGGTAACGCTTCGCTCATTTTCGGCCACCTCATCAGGCGTTCCCGCCACGACAAGCTCACCGCCGCGCACACCCGGTCCCGGACCAAAATCGACGACATGGTCCGAGGCTCGAATCGTATCTTCATCATGCTCAACGACGATGACCGTGTTGCCCATGTCGCGTAAACGTTGAAGCGTCCCAATCAGCCGCTCATTGTCCCGCGCATGCAGCCCAATCGAAGGCTCATCGAGGATATAAAGCACGCCCGCCAGCCCTGAGCCGATCTGTCCCGCCAAGCGAATGCGCTGTGTCTCACCACCCGAAAGCGTCGGCGCCGTGCGACTGAGTGTGAGATAACCAAGACCCACATTCAGCAAGAACTTGAGCCTCGCCCGTATTTCTTTGATCGCTTCTTCGGCGATTTTCTGACTCGTCGCATCGAGTTCGAGCGATTCAAAAAATGCCGCCGCATCGTCGACCGCCAAGTCGCAAACCTGCGGCAGCGATAATTCCGGCATGGCGCCGAATTCTGCCGCTTGTGACTTCACTCGCACATGCCGAGCCTGCGGCATTAACCGCTGCCCCTCGCAATCGCCGCAGTGGATCACCGACATATATTTTTCCATCGCCGCTAAGTGCGAGGAACTCTTCGTTTGCCGATGCTTCGCGAGCAACTCCGGAACGACGCCTGGCCATTTGCCGCCATACTTGATCGGCGTCGCCCCGCCGCGCCAGGTGTAAGTAATGTGCGCATCGCCCGAACCAAAGAGCCAAATCTTCTGCTGCTCTTTCGTGAGCTCATTCCACGACGCCTCGAGCATTGTCCCTTGATCGATGCCAAATTTCTTATCCGCCCAATCGGCCACGCCCTGAAAAATATGGCGCTTCCATCGTCCCAGATCTTTCCATTTTCCCACTAACTCAATACACCCATCCCGAAACGACTTCTCGGGCGCATTGACCAGTAGCTTCGGATCAAAGGTATAGATTTCACCCAGCCCGCTACATGAAGGGCACATCCCCTGCGGACTATTGAAGCTAAAGAGCTGCGGACTCGGGGGTTCAAAGCTAATGCCGCACCGCCCGCACGAATAATCGGCCGAGAGAATCATGTCCCCCGGCTGGCTCGCCCGATGTTTGCCAGCCTTGCGCTTGCCAGTTTGAGCCGCTTCAATCTGCTCCTCGGCATCCTCCGCCGAGGGTGCGCTCGGCGCCGATTCCAAATCCTCTAAAGCAATGATCAGCCCGCCCTCACCAAGCTTCAGCGCCATCTCGACCGCTTCCGCCAGTCGCGGCCGAATATTCCCTTTATTCACCAGCCGATCGACAACCACCTCAATATTGTGCCGCATCTGCCGATCCAGCTTCGGCGGATCATTGAGCGCGACAATTTGCCCATCGACCCTTGCGCGGGCATATCCCTGTTTCAGCAAGCTCTCGAAAAGATCTTGGTGCTCACCCTTTTGGCCCCGAATCAGAGGCGCCAGTAAGGTGAATTTTGCGTCAGGTTGCAAAGCCAAAATTCGCCCAATAATTTGCTCACGCGACTGTGCGGTAATGCGCGCCCCGCAAGTCGGGCAATAGCCGGTACCCACACGCGCGAAGAGGACTCGTAAATAGTCATAGATCTCGGTGATGGTGCCGACGGTCGAGCGTGGGTTGTTGCCCGTACTCTTTTGACTAATCGAAATCGATGGCGCAAGTCCGCCAATGTAGTCCACATCTGGCTTGGGCATTTGGCCCATAAACTGTCGCGCAAAGCTCGACAGACTTTCGACGTAACGCCTTTGTCCTTCGGCATATAACGTGTCGAAGGCGAGGGAGCTTTTACCCGAGCCACTGACGCCGGTGAAGCAAATCAGCTGATTGCGAGGTAGTACTAGATCGATGTTCCGGAGGTTATGCTCGCGGGCGCCACGTATGACAATGTCCGAACTGGGCATGTGGTAGCGACGATCCTTTCCGTGCGGCGGAGAGTAGCGGTTGCGTCGAAACTCGCATGATAGAACGTTTGTTCACTGCCTCCCAGCGGACGATTTCCGTAATCTCAGCTAAGGCTGAATTTTTCGCGTTATTGGATTCATGAGGTTTGCCGTACTTCTCAGGATGCAACGCGCGCATCAGAATAGCGGCCAAATTCGGGGACGCCCTGTTTTGCGACACCGATTGAGCTTCAGCTTTGAGAAGAATTCAGCTTTTTTCTTTGAAGTGTATTCCCTGATTCATAATTGGGGCTACATTGCTTAGTGAAGTCCCGAAATAGTTCTGGTAAACTGTTAGTCTCCCCACCATCCACTCCTTGTGAGTAACCGAAAAATGGCTCGACCAAAGTATCCTCAGCCGACTCCTGCCGAACTCGAAGCACTGCATGTCCTTTGGGACAAGGGCCCCTCCACCGTTCGCGAAGTGATGGAAGTTTTAGAGGACAGCCGTCCTCGTGCGTACACCTCCGTAATGAGCCTCCTCAGCGTCATGGCTGAAAAGGGACTTTGCGATCGCGACCTACGCGGTCGTGCATTTGTCTATAAGCCGAAGCTCGATCGTGGTCAGACTCAAGGCGGATTGCTTGGCGATATCGTGAAGCGTGCCTTTGGCGGTTCACAAAGCTCACTCGTCGCTCAATTGCTTGAGCAAACAAAGCCATCCAGCGCCGAAGTCGACCAGATCAAGAAAGTCGTTTCCGAATACGACAAAAAGCACAAGAAGTAAGCTCGATCCAAATCGAAACCATTGTCAGCGACGACGGGTAATTCAAAAGAGCGGCTCCCATTTTTGGGTTCCGCTCTTTTTTCGTATCACGACGACAGCGTTTCCCTTTGACCGCTTCGGAGCTACCAAGATGAAGCCGAATTGGTGGTGGCTCCTAGATCTACTGATGTGGATCACCTATCTCCTAGGCCCCTCTCTCGCAGTACTCGTGGCGGTGCTCGCCTCTCTCTGGATCGCATTCAATACGTTCTGCCTAGGAATCGCGGTAACGGGTCCTTAAGACTAATTGACAAGTCAACTTGCTGACTGGCGCGCCGCCGCTTCGAAAAACTCAGACAAGCGCACCGCACTTTCTGAAAAAAGGCGTGATTTAGCGAACAAAGTCGATTCGCCCCTTTCGCGCTTGACGCCCCAATTTCTCCCTCGCAAAATAGTCGAACTCGCTCTTTTTCACCGAGGGTCGATTTCATGCATTTCCGAAACGCTGTTTCCGTAGTAATCGTGATTCTGTGCATCGTCACGACTTCCCCCCTCTTCGCCCAAGCCAATCGAAAGTCCGCGTTCAAAGAAGGCCAGGCGGTCGAAGTCCATTGGGGAAGCAAGTGGTGGCCGGCGAAGATCCTTTCACTCAAGCCGGGCGGCGGAGCCCGAGTCAGCTACGACGGCTGGAGCAGCGTCTCAGATGAAGATGTCACCGCCGATCGGATTCGCCTGCTCCCCGGTTCCAAACCCGTAGCGCCAGATAAACCAGCGCCAGAAAAGCCCGCAACCGAAGTCCGCACCTGGAGCGACGCCACCGGCAAATTCAAAATCGAAGCTCAATTCGTCAAACTAGAAGGCGACCAAGTCGAACTCGTGCGAACCGATAGCAAAACCGTCAAGCTTCCCCTCGCCAAACTGAGCACCGCCGATCAGGAGTACGTCAAAAAACAAACCGCCGAGGGGGATCCCGACAATCCATTCAAAGTCGAAGAAGATCCCGATTCTCCATTCAAGGCCGCGGACGCGTCGACCAAGCCTTCGATCTCCTCTGCGAAGGAGAAAATGGAAGAGCTAAAAAAGAATATGGCGGCCAAGCAAAACGATGCATTTTCAAATCCAGATGAAAACCAACTGAAAATCACGCCGGTAAAGTCCGGCGGCGCCAGCGAACTGATTATCGAAGCCCCTAGTAGCTTTGGCTATGTCGTCGATCCCGCGCCTGCCTCCAGCTTCACTGGTCCCAATCGCGGCTTCAAGCTTTCTCAACCTCCCGCAGAAGAAGCGGGGCACAACGGCTTTTGGAATCACATCAAAGGCATCCTCTTCGACGACATGCAGCAACGTGCAATCGTCACGCACATGAATGAGCAACCTGGAAAAACGAAAACAACACGAATCGAACAACTCGATCTCGCCAAAGGCGAATCACTCGGCACGGTCGACTCGCTTGTCAATTTCATTCCCGTCGATTTCGATCCCGTTACAAAGCTCATCCTCGGCCGCAGCGATAACTTCCATCACGGCACCAAAGATCGCATCGACATCTGGGAACTCGGTGACAAAGAACTCAAGCATCAGCTTAGTTTCAAGCCTTATGCAGGGACACAAGGCGGCGGCTGGAAAGATGTCTCCTGGGCGAAGTTCATCGGCGCCAGCCACATCGGCACCCTCGGCGGCGACAACCGCTTCACCCTCTGGGAAACCAAGTCCCTCAAGCCTGTTTATGCCGCCTCCCTGTGGGCCGGCTGCGAACCTGCCCTCAGCGGAACCGGCAAATACCTCGCCGTTATCACCAAGGATGGCGCCTACGTCCTAGAATCAATCTCCGGCAACGTCGTCGCCAAACTCGCGGGCCAACCCGGCTACTTCCCCAAACTTTCGTTCCGCCCCGACGGCAAACAACTCGCTTGTGCTTCGAATGATCGCCTCACCGTCTGGGACATGACCACCGGCCAGATCGCCAGCGAAGTTTACTACCCACAGCCGATGCCCGCCGAGGAAGTGATCTGGCCCGCCGATGGCTCGGTCGTCCTCCGCTTTGGCCAGCAACTTCGCCTAATCGACCTCGATAAGAAGATCGTCCTCTGGACCTACCAAGCCGGCGAAGCCACGCAAATCTTCGGCGGCCGTCTCTGGTCCGTCGTGGACGAAGGCGGCAAGATCCTCGTCCATGTCCAAATCCCCGACGCCAAAGCAAAAGAAAAACAAGCTTCGCTCGCCAGCCAAGACCTGATGGCCCTCAAGCCCGGAACCTCCGTCGGCGTCTTTATCAACGTCGCGCTCGGCGAACCCGAACGCGTCAAAATCTATAACCATATCTTGGCTCAACTCAAAGAAGCCGGCATCGGTATCGACCAAAACAGCCCCATCTCGATCGAAGCGGCCACCGAGCAAGGCAAAACCGAAACCGTCAACTACCGCTCCTTCGGCTCACCGCGTTTCTTCGGCGGCGGCGGCGAAAACGCCAACGTCACGCAAACCATCTCTCGCATCACCATTCGTGAAAAAGGCAAAATCCTCTGGGAAGCCAAACAAATCGCAGGCGCACCCCACATGATCAACCAAAAAGAGGGCCAATCGCTCCAACAAGCAATCAACGCCACCACCGGCCCCAACGTCACCTACTTCTTGAACCTCAGCATGCCCAAACAACTCGCCCGCCACCCCGACGGCGGAACCTACGGCAACTCAACGCTAACCCCTCAAGGCCTGAAATAATCTAGATTTGTTGGCACGTACTGAAACGATGAAGCGTGGCTGGGGTCAGATTGTAGCAACGAGATTTCAAATCACAGCAAATCCAAACCGGCAATCTGCCCCCAGAAGTAGCGACACCCCGGAATGACAATCGGAGATGCCTCCAATCCCAATTCAACCCAAGTGGCACTAGCCGATGATCGACATCTGGTCGATCGTCTCCTCCTTGGCCCCCCCAGTATCAGTCTCCGCATCAAGTTCTTCCTCACGGGTTGCCTCTTCCCCACGCTCTGCGTTGCGATGGTCGCGTTCGCAGGCGCACCACCGACGATCGATGCTCCTTGGCAGTCCGGCAAACTCAGCGATTACATCGCCGTGCTGCTCCGTTGGCCGTGCGAACTGGTCTTCATGCCGCTGATGATCCTCAGCATAGCATCGCTGACGATCTGGACCATTTGGCCCACGTCTCGCCGCTATATCATGGTCCGCTGGGGAATTTACAGCGGCGTGCCGCTTGCAGGGCAGTATCTTTACTTCATCGTCGCCACTTCGTCGATCGTCACCTTTGTCTTCGCAGGAATCGTTGCCCCGATCTTTGCCGTCGCGATTTTTCTCATCGCTTATTTTGCGAAACGCTTTAGACGATTCTCGATATTGCATCTGCTGCTTTTTACCACCGTCATCGCGATTCTCTGCGGAATCTTCCAAGTTGCCGACGCTTGGCGTCGCCTCTATGAATCCCCCCTCATCATCGCCGCCGCCACGCCCACGCTCAACTTCATCACCTACGTTCGCGCTACGATGATGATCCTCCGCGAACAAGCTTATGACCCGAAAACCGAGCGTGAAGGTCCGTTAAAGGGACTCATCGCCTTTTTTGCCCTGGTCGCAACCTGGGCCATCAGCTGGCGAATCGAAATCGAAGTCATGCTCGCCGAATACGGTAAACTTCCCACTACCGACCCCAACTGCTACCTCAGCGCCGCCGCCAACCACCGCCACGCTTGGCTATTTCACAAACCCCACCAGCAAGTCAGCATCCAAACCAAACGCCTCAAATTCCTTGAAATCGGCCTGCACTGTGCAGCCCCAAAATTCCACGCAGCACTGCGAAGAATCTATGACCGCCACGGCCCGCCGCTCGCTCGGTTCTGCCAAAAGTCTCGCTGGTTTGCAGATGTGACTTACTTAGTCTTACTGCCTCTCGAAGTAGTTGCCGCGATGCTTCACTACGTAATCCAGGCGCCAATCGCGCGCATCCAGGAAATGTACACGGGCAAATAGCAATGAGGTTTGTTGCAAACCCATAACTCACCCTTCAAGCAGCGGCTTGAAGTCGGCGGGATATGCCGCCCAAGAGGCGCGATAGGTCTCTTCAAGTGGCGCCGGGATGTAGTCGTAATCGGTCAGAAAGATCGGCAGCGAAGGAAGTTGATCGCCGACGGCCACGGGTTCAACGTAAGCGGTCTTCGTCGGCGAAGCCCGATAGGCTACCACCGTCAGCGGCTTGTCGGGCGGCATTTCAAAGGGAACATCTTCGATCTCATCCCAGATCGCTTTGTGTATCCCGTTCGGGTCACGCTTCGAGGCCGGAAACAAGTCAACGACGAGCAAATGAATGCCCTGTGAAATCAAATCCGACGCCTTTCCGACGAACGCTCGCAGGGCATGATGACTGTCCTTGTTTCCAGGTGAAACGATCTCAATCACTGCCACTACCCGGCCGTGCCGATGTTGGATGCGAATTCGATTGGCGCGTTTGGCGTAGATATCGCCTTCACCTTCAACAATAAACCGTGCCTGCGGAGGCGAAACGGCAACCGCCAGGCCTCCACCCGAGATGGCCTTCCCTTGGCCCCCTGGCCCCTGATTGAGAGTCAGGACATCTGGAATCGGACCACCAGTTTGCTGGTCGGTTAGCGCGATGTAGCCCGATGGCAGCACGCCGGCATTGAGCGCGCGGCATAACTCAATCGTCCAGTCCTGATGGAAATGGTGAAACAGCCCTGCATCAACGCGGGTCCAATCGTGTATCGGCATGATTGCGTCTCCTGCCGAACATTCTATCCCATGATTGACGCTAAGCCCATTTTCATTAGCGGCAACTCACTTCATTTCTATTTCTACCGCCGCTCACCCCCACGATCATCCCGCCTACCACGTGGCGGCCCACGATCTGGCCCTCTATCCGGTGGCCCACGATCCGGCGCCCTGTCTGGCCCTCGATCTGGCCCACGTTCGCGACCGCCACGATCTCCACCCCCGCGATCACTCCCGCCTCGATCACGACTACCGCCCCCACTACCACGGCTGCGATTGCCATAGTGCTGCTGCGGCGTACGGGCGCGGTTCTCAATATTGCCCGCAACAATCGCGCTCAGCGCGTCTTCCCAAGTCGGCAAGTTGCGATGCACGGCGACTGGCTCGTCATCTTCATCCAAATCATCTTCCAAGTCGGCGGGCTCTTCTTTACGGCGGTAAGCCGGATCGGCGCCGCGAACTCGTTCGTTTGGCTCGCTCGGCCGACGCGGCCCACGCTCACCTTCGGCAGCCGTTTCTTCGGAACCACGACGGCGACGGCGGCGGCGCGGGCGACGTTCATCATCGCGAATCGAAGCATCCCGCGATCCACCTTCACGCGAATCACGCAGCGGCTCACGATCAACCGGACCATCGAGATCTTCATCGCCAACATGCGACATTGGCTCGCGATCTAGATCCTCCTCGATGTCATCATGATGATCGTCTTCACGGTCATAAATTTCCTTCACGCGCGGTTCACGCGGCGGCGGTGGAGTCCGCGATGAATCTCTCGAAGCCGAATCCCTCGAAGCCGAATCCCTAGAAGATGGCCCACGCGAGGAAGAACTGCGAGACGATCCACCTCTGCTATCTCTTCCTTCGCGTCCCTCTCTAGAAGATGGCTCGCGCGAAGATTCTCGTGTTGATGACGATCTCGCGGACGGCTCGCGCGATGAACCTTCTCGAGCGGACGGCTCGCGGCTGGAAAACTCTCGCGATCCTCCTTCTCGACTTGCACCTTCTCTACTTCCCCCTTCGCGATCCAGTCTTTCTCGACTCCCACCTTCGCGACTTGGTGCTTCTCGACTGGCGCCTTCACGGCTCGGTCCCTCTCGCCCCGGCCCTTCCCTCAATGGCTCGCGATCACCTTCACCCTCTTCGCGTCGACCCCCGCGCCCGCGTCCTCGACGCCGTCGCTTGCGTGGGCCACCCGCTTCATCGGTTTCGCTTCGGGGACGCTCAACGCGCGGCGGAGCATCATCCGCATCGACTTCATCTCGCGGCACGTCCCGATCTTCATCACCTCGCTCGTCATCAAAAGCATCACGGCGCGGCGGTCGCCGAACCAAATCCATCGCCGGCGCACCTTCATTGATCAAATCGGCCAGCGCGTCGAGATCCTCATCGGTCGCCGGAACATCATCGAGATACTCAACGTCCCGTGTATCAAGAACCTCTTCCTCATGCGAAGGCCGCATCTTGCAGCTCTCCGACCGCACTTCGCATTCGTCGGGCGCACAAGAGCCAACCCCCGGATGCGAAACGCATTCATCGGCAGCGTCATCGCCCGAAAGTGTGTTGCCATTGCTCTCCGACTCTTCAATCCAAGTCGGCTCGTCATCGACCGTCGATTCACCCGGCGGCAATCCAAGCTGCTCCGCCAATCCACCCCAATGCTTCTTCTTTGGTGCTGTTGTACTCGGCGCCGCAACAGGAGAACGCGCCGCAGGAGCCACACCCTTATTCGGTGGTGCTGCTGACGTCGGTGGCGTTGTGGGTTTTGGCCGAGCCGGCGGCCCCGCCTTCGTCTCAATTGCACGCTTCTTCGCAGTCGGCTTACCCCAATCAATTTGCAATTCGCCGGTCGCACTAATGACCGGCGGTTCCGGTGCGGGCGCAACCGGAGCGGCAACGACCGGCGCAGGCTCAACCGCCTTAGGAGCCGGAGCAGGCTCGGCCGTCTTCTTCCCCCCCACACCCAAAATGGAGATCAAATTCGACCAGTGAGTCACTTTTGCAGGCTCTGCTTTTCCAGCGACGTTTTTCTCAGACTCAGGTTTTTCAGACTCGTTTTTTTCAGATTCGTTTTTTTCAGATTCAGACATGCATCACGCTTTCTGCTATTTCGCACAAGAAGAGGGACGCGGCTCACACGCACCAAAATGTGCGGAGACGATCGCGCCCCAAAAAGGGGGTCCGATCCATCCCAAAAAGGCCACAATCCTCGCGCGAACGGCGCAAAGGGCGGGGCTCAAAAAGCTCTTCCGCCACAAAAAGGTGGGCAAAATGGGGAAACCGGAGGCGCAAACCCTTTTCAC
>JBKJSI010000490.1:0-2651 GCA_046595915.1 Pirellulaceae bacterium | reverse complement strand
AAGACCGGTGAGAAGGCGGAGAGTTGGGACTTGCGGCCAGGGATTGTTCACCTCTTTTATGGCCCAATGTCCCCTCCGGATTATTTCCTGACGTCCGCCCCTGCCACCGTTCCCATGGCGAATTCCGAGGATCCGGTATCCCGTTATGAACTCCACGAGGTCGAGTAAGAGATCGGTTGAGGGTCCAACGAGGGGCTGGCGCGGCAGAACCGCTCTCATTGCGAACCGGATGACTTAAGGTTGACATTCTGTGTTTATGGTTTGAAAAGTTGAATGGCTCCTGTTTGCTGCCTGCCCTTCAAGCTGCACTTACAGCTCTTCCAAAGCCTAAGCAACTAATCATTAATCAACCTTCCGCATCATCACCGGTAGCATCTTCAAAATAATACAAAATAGCATCAGAAAAATCGCCGCAATGATCGCGCCTTCGGTGATCCACTGAAACTGCAACCTTTCAATCTCATCGGTACAAAAATCCCAGGTTTCGCTCCACTCCGAAGTTGGATTGGCCGGCTGTTTTTGGTGGAAGATCGTAGCAATGTTTATCGCATAGGCCTTAAGAGTTGCCCCAACCCACATCCCTAGTCCTAGCCCGACCAATAACCGCGAAGAGTTTGTCACAGTTAGCGCAAGTGAACTTACCTGTGCAATGTCCGCTGCCACATTTGAAATTAAGAAGCCGCCACCGCGAACCCATCCGACGACTTCCGACGTCAGGTATGAAATTGGAATCGCTAGGAATGAACTCCGCATCAGACCATAAGCGCCCGCCAGCAGGGCGGCATCGATCAAGTAATAGGATAAACTGCGGGTGAAGTCGGAAAAGTGAAAACTAGGTGGCTGTGCGCGATCCCAAAACCATTCGTTCAAGCGGACGCCAAAAAACCAAGCCAGACACATCGCAAAAGTAAATCCTAGCAATCTCGGCCAGTCTCGCTCTATTCTCCGCGCGCCAATCACATCTCCGAAGGAACGGCAATTTCGATTTTCCGAAAGGTCGCCAAGGGTTTGCATTGTCTCCGCATCGCAAACCTTTTCACGAATCGATAACGCCCGCTTGAGCGCCGACACGTCGGGCTTGGCAAAAATCGCGGACATCTGTGGGGGGCTGGGAATCGGCGTCCAATCGGGGGCAAACACAAAATAGCGGGCGTCCCCTAAGCGATTTGGCAGCGGCTTAGGAAAATACTTGCCAAACTTCGTTAAAAAAGCACGCCACTCTTCCTCACGTCGCTGCTCCGTGTGACCCAGCAGATGAGGATGAGCCCAAAGCATCAGCCGCTTTGGTTCAAGATTCTCTCTCAGGTGTTCCAATTCCCAACCTAGTGCATCCGTTAGTCCCGACATCCAAACCACTAGCTGCGATTCACGGACGACCTCGCCGACTTTCTGTTTCCATAACTCATCGGAGACATAAAATCGCGCCGCTCCGAGTTGAGGCAACTTGTCTTTGGGTCTACCAATCGCGATTACAGGCCCCACCGTTCGAAGCTTCGAGGTGATTCGCTGCTCCTCGGTCGCTAAGGGCCATGTTCCTAGATAACGCTCAAGTAGTGATGGTCGTCCTAACACATTGTCCATACGGAACGACCGCAGATAAAAAACCGGTCGCCGAGAGTTGCGCCGAGAAAGTTCCCTTTCCGCGCCGCGGGCGCTGGCTCTCCTAGCATTTCGAACGAGGGCGTTACGAATTCTTGAAAGAACTGCAACCGCAAAGATGGAGTAGACCAACTGGCATGCTAGGATCACCAGCGAAGGCACTCCTTTTTGGACCGCCATATCGCCGCCAATCCGCACGGCAAATGCCAACGCAGCGAAAAGTATGAATGCAATAACTGCCGCGAAATAACGGAGCAAAATAAGACGTGGCGCGGGCTGAACTCCGCACTGCCGAAGCGACTTCATCAGTCGTTCTCGCCAAGCGCCGAATTCCCCTTCGATTTTAAGCGGCTTCTCCGGGATCTCACTCATGAGACGATACTCCCATTAAGAATCTCTACGCGATTGACCTGCGTATGGCCGCCATAGCATACGCGCCAACGTCGAGCCTTTCATCTATGCGGTTTCCTAAACGGTGGATAATTAGACCTCAATCAGGCGACCTCGTTGGCATTTTAGCTTGATTGGCGTAGAGCGCAGGGGTGGCGGGCAGAATGATCTGGGAATGAATTTGTCTTGGATTGTGTTGCTTCAGTTTTAGGAGGCGGGTTACCCGAGTTACGCTCTCGACGGTTCGTGTTGAAGCAGGAGTTCCTTAATAAGCGAAACCTTCCCTGGCGGTCATCCATAGTCGAAGTTTGCCTTGGGGGAAACGAGATTTGCTCCCCGCGACGTCATGAATTGGCGATCACGCTTTCGAGCTTCGCTTGAAGTTTTGCCTGCAACCGTTCCACCGTACGTTCGCTGCACCGAATCTCACTGCTAATGCTGGCCGGAGTTTCGCCAGCAAGCGTTTTTTCGGCAATTTGCCGCTCGCGAGGCGTCAGGCCCGCGAGAATGATCTCGATGCGGCTTTGAATCAAACCACCACGGGCGGCGAACTGGGTTCGCGATTCTCGATTCACCCCACGCAAATTGCGCAGTGGAAGAAGCAGCTCGTCGACGGCGCGTCGAGCGTTTTCGAGCGCTGCGGTGTGGAATCATTGACCGAC
>JBKJSI010000448.1:0-12971 GCA_046595915.1 Pirellulaceae bacterium | reverse complement strand
CGCTTGCGACAGCGGATCAGGTTTCCATTTCGCCGTCTGACCGCTTTGCTTAGTGAGTTCCGGTTTCGGGTCGAAGGAGTCGACCTGGGAGACGCCACCATCCATAAACAAAAAGATTGCACGCTTCGCGCGCGGTGCGAAGTGCAGTGCAGGCGCCGTGGATGGTGCGGTCTCTGCCGCCGCCCACTTCGCCGAGAGCCCCGCCAGGGAGAGAGACCCGAATCCCATGCTGGAGCGAACCAGAAAATCGCGGCGTGAGCGCGCCGGCGGCTCACAACCAAGGCACCACTGATTGGAGTATGCGTGATCGGCTGTGCGGCGTGACTCACGGGACATACACAAACTCTTTGAGATTGAAAATCGCATGCGCCGCATCCTGCCAGGCGCTCTGACATGATAGCAGGTCGCCCTGGGCGCCTCCCGGTTCGGCGCCGGTTGATTTGGAGCTGCGTAATTCAACGCTGCGCCGCACCAGCTCAACGACACCCGCAATCTCTGCCGGACGAGCGGGCCGCGCTAACGCCTCTTCGAGCATGCGTTGGGCACGAGTTTCCGCGGAGGAGGCGCCGTCCGCAATTAGCCGACGACTCCAATGTTCCGCCATCGCGACGACGAAAGGATCGTTCAGCATCGCTAAAGCTTGATCGGGAACGTTGGAAACATCGCGCCGGCCGACCGTTTGCTTGGGGATCGGCTGATTGAACAGCGCCAAAAAACGCGGCGGCTCCATCAGGGTCATTTCGAGGTAAATACTTCGGCGACCTTGTCCGTCGAGCGGACCTTTGAAAAGCCGCTTGCTGGCGTCCTCGGCCGTACGATAGGGTTCAATCGGTGGTCCCATGAGCGTTCGATCAAGGCGACCGCTAATGGCGAGGAGCGAATCACGAATCGCCTCTGCCTCCAGACGCCTCATCGGATAGTGGTGCCATAGCCGATTCTCGGGATCAATCTCGACCGCTTTAGCATTTCGCATGCTGCTTTGGCGCCAGGCGGCCGAAGTAACCAGGAGGCGAATCAGCTTCTTGGTCGACCAGCCTTCCTCGACAAATCGTGCTGCGAGATAGTCGAGTAGCGCCGGGTGCGAGGGGGCCTCGCCAAGATGACCGAAATCATCGGGCGTTCGAACGAGCCCTTCGCCGTACAAATAATGCCAAATGCGATTCACATAAACGCGTGCAATCAGTGGATTCTGATCATCAGAAATTCGCTGAGCCCACTGCCATCTTCCGCTAGCGGATGATTCTGTGATCTCGCGCGACTCGGAGTTTGGCGATAAGAATCGAACCGTGCCGCGGGGAACCGAGTCCCCCAACTCGGTATAAGAACCACGGATGCCAATGCGTTCATCGCGGCCCTCGTTCCAGTCGGCAGTCGAGCCAATCGTCTGATCGGGCTGTAGTCGCTTTTCGACGGTTCGATATTCATTGACGAGCCGGCTCAGCTCCGCGTTGGCCGCGAGTTCGACCGGTAGCAGCTTCAGTTGAATCGCTTCATTGAGCAAACGAACATCGTCATCGCGATATTCACCCTTCGACCAGCGTTCGACCGCGCCGCGAAGGAGCGCGAGCAGTCGCGTGGACCAGTCCGTTTCCTGCGCCAGTCCACTAAATAGCGGCGCGAAGCGCTCCAGTTCATCCAGCGGCGCCTGGCCGGGCGCATGGGCAAAAATGTGCGTCACACCGAACCAAGAACGCGGATCGGCGACCTCCGCCTCGCTGACGCCGTTGTACGCGACGCGCGGCGGAAAATAATTGTTCAGCGACTTGGTCGCGAGTTCGAGATAGACGCGGCGCGGCGCCTTGTCGATCGTTCCTTCCAGCGAATCGAAGTTGCCCGCGGTCAACGTATGCCACGCGGGCGCAGGAAGACTAGGAAACGCCAATCGCTCGGAGTTGAGCGCACGATCCACAATGAAGGAGAGTGAGGCAAATTTTCCGGCGGCGGCTTCCATCGAGAACGTGACCGGATTGGTCGGGTCGAAAGCAGGACTTTGCAGCGAACCGGCCAGTCGCTGCGACCACGTGTGCGAAAAACGTCCGGCGGGAAGCAAATGCTGGAGCGCGGCATCCCCGTCATCCGTGATCACGATCTCCCCGGAGGAGACGAGGCCATGCTTCATCCCAAAGCCATCCCAGCGCCAGCCTGGATGTCCCTCTTCCCTAGTGAAGTCGGCCAGCAACTTGAGATGGTTCTGGTTGGCGGCGATGCGGCGCTCGCGCTCCTTCGCAAATTCCTCCGGCGTGAGCGGCGTCTTCAACGATCGCTTCCAAT
Organism: Pirellulaceae bacterium; assembly: GCA_046595915.1. GTDB lineage: Bacteria > Planctomycetota > Planctomycetia > Pirellulales > Pirellulaceae > JBKJSI01. The sequence continues at coordinate 10,700 of JBKJSI010000448.1, read as the reverse complement.
ACTCCGCGATCGACGCCGGAAAATTCGCATTGGGCTTTTCGTCGGCCGGGATCGCTTTGATCTTGTCAATGAAGGCAGCGGATTTCGCGGAATCGGTTGCGTCGAGCCAGAGTTTCGACAGCTCGTCGCGGAGTTTCTGTTTGATCACGCGCAATTCGGCGATCACCGCGACATTGGGATCGACCGCATCGACCGGCCGGGCGCTAAACCGCGTACTCATCAGCATGCCGGCGAGCGAATAGTAGTCCCGCTGCTCCACGGCATCGAGTTTGTGATCGTGACACTGCGCGCAGGCGAGCGTCGTTCCCAGGAGCGCCTTGCCCAGCGTATCGACCATATTGGCGACCGCTTCCTGCGAGACCCCTTCGATGGCGGAATTATCTCCGTGCCGGCGCTCGCCCAGTCGCAGCATCATCGACGCGATCAGCGATTCATTCTGGCCCGTTGCTGGATCCACTCGCGGCGGTAGCAAATCACCCGCAATCTGCTCCAGCACCATTTGGCGATAGGGAACGTCGGCGTTAAACGCGCGGATCAGGTAGTCGCGGTAGCGCCAGGCGTTCTTCGCCGGAACGTCCCATTCGTAGCCGTGCGTATCCGAATAATGGACGACATCCATCCAGTGCCGCGCAAAGCGCTCGCCGAAGTGCGGACTCTCGAGCAGGGCCGTGAGCAGTTCGTCGTAGGCCTGGGGCGTCGTGTTCGCCAGAAATCGCTTGACAAGCTTTGCGTCAGGCGGCAGCCCCGTCAGCGCGAAACTCAGCCGCCGGGCCAAGGTTCGGCGATCCGCTTCAGGAGTAGGCGCAATTCCTTTGGCCTCGAGTTCCGCCAAGATGAACCGATCTACCTCGTTTTTCGGCCACGCAGTCTTCTTCACCTCCGGCGGCACGGCCTTCGCGACCGGCCTCAGGCTCCACCAATCGAGGCGGCTTTGAAATACCGCCTCCCACTCGGCTGCTTTATCTCTTCGCTCCACTTTACCGTCGCGCGGATCGGCCGCTCCCGCTTGGATCCAAGCCGCGAAATCGGCAATGACCGCGTTCGAGAGCTTGGCCTGCTTCGGTGGCATCGCCGAGCTTCCTTCTTCATGGCGAATCGAACGGAGGAGTGGGCTCTCGTCCGGCTTTCCCGGCACAATGGCCGGCTCGCCCGACTCGCCGCCGAGTTGCCAGCCCGCCTTCAAATCGAGTCGCAGCTCGCCCTGCAGTGTTTTTGCGTCAGCGCTATGGCACGAATAACAGTGCTCGACGAGCACCGGCCGAATCTTCTTTTCAAAAAACTCGATTCCGTCGTCTGCCCGGCACGGCGAAGAAGCAGCAACGACTAGCCAAAACACTCCGATAAGTCTGCAAAATGTCGGCAAAGGATTCACTCCCACCTAAAGGGGGAAGTCGGGTGGTAAACGTTGATCGAAGTCGGAGGGAGCAGTCAATGCAGGCAATCTTTTGAAAGGTAAACGCCTGCGAGACTGGACTGCTGATCAAGGTGGGATTAGTGGCGGGAGCCAAGGCAGGGTCTCTTATGCTGCCCTACTTAGCTGGTCTTCGCAAGTAGAATCTGCAAGCCCCGGCTTTTAAAATGCCAGTTACGGCGGTTTCGGAGCGATGTTTCGTCAATCCGCAGTTCGGCTGCTCGCCGCGTCCTTAACGGCATGAAGGCCAGATCTGACTGCTAGATGCGGGCCTGTTTCTATTTCCGACCTTCCCGACTAGGGGCCGAGTATCGTCGTACAGGTGCAGGCTAATCCCGGCTTGATCCGGCAACAGACTGGCAATCAGTGTCGCCGTTTCGAGCAAGCCGGATGACGATCCTACGCGCCAGCCGATTCGAGCTTGGAAGCAACAAGATTGTTGTCGAACTGGGCTTCACCGCGGCCGCCGACTCGAATGGCAGAGAGCAATACATGACGATCGTTGCGTTCGATCTTTGTCGCTGAGTTAAGGATTAACAAGCGGCACACGCCGGCTCGCGTTTGAATGGTGATTTGATTGGTTTCCAAATTGACCGATGTTACGGACCCTTCAATTTTGTTTCGACTCGCTGGATGTTTGGTGCAACCGCTGGTAGCACGGTCTTCCTTGGAATCGTCATCCGAGTCGTCCTTGGATTTCGGGCTGGTGGTGGCGCCTCCTCCAGCCGAGACGCTTTCCAATTTAGAGGCGACGAGGTCATTGCCATAAATGGTCTTGCCGTGATCGCCAACCACCAAGGAAGCGAGAGCGACTTGCAAATCATTGCGTTCGATCTTGGTCGACGTATTCACGGTGATGAACACCTTTTCGCCGCTGCGAGTTTGCAAGGTGACTTGATTCGTCCTCAAGGCGATAGTGGTAATGACGCCTTCTACCTTGTTACTTGCGATCGGATTCACGCCGCCGCGCCGTAAGTCGCTGTCATCGATTCCGAAGACATCAAAATCATCACCACCGCCTTTGATTCGATCCAAGCCGACGCCGCCACGCATGAAATCCAGCCCGACTATGCCGAATGCACGATCCGCCCCGGCAATGCCATAGAGGGCATTCGCTCCGTCATCACTGTAGATCCAGTCGTCGCCATCATCGCCGTTGATGACGTCCCTGCCGCTGCCCCCGCCGATGCTGTCTCAGGTGCCGCAAACCCGGCGATCAAGGCCGCGCCAATGCCTTCGCAAGCCAATTCGACTGGACGAAAAGCGGCGGCTCCGGTTAGGCCGAAGTGTGATGAAGCTTGGTCAATCAAACTGCCCGCCAAAGCGTCCATAGCCCCAGGCAGCAAGGGCCCGTGCCATTCCCGCACCTACCCCGCGATACACTTCTAGGGCGCCTGGCGCCGCGGTTTTCAGGCACCCCTCACAGGCGGAAGGTGAACGCGCATCACCTGTGGAAGTTCGATCATCAGTTCCGCGATGCGATCCTCCACGATCTGCACCGGAACTAGCGGCGACGCGGGGTTAGAACTCCGCTGCTGAGCATCGGAGAGGAACTTGCGCCGCCAATAGAAATAGGAAACGGGCGAGACTTCCGCCTCCTCGCACACCGTCAGTTGACGCGATTCTCGACGCGCAATCAAATTCCGCCAAAACGTCTGGCGATCGGACTTGAAAGAAGAGGGCATAGCTGGACCGTGGGAAGCAAAGGAAAAAACAAGTTCCCCTCACGCTACCACGGACTGTAAGGATGTCGAATCAAAACCACCAGTAGAACTGGTGGTATGAGGAAGGCCCCTAAAAGGGGCCGGTTGGGGTAGGGCAATTCTTTACGGGTACTGACGTCGCGTTTGCATTAGATAAGAGTGATAATGACAACCCATCATGGCGATCCTCCTTGGCCCCTGGACCGGGCCTTCCTCGGGAAGATCGTCTTTTTAATTTCGCGGGACATGGCAGAGCCCATGCAATTCTCACCGCAAAGCCGGTGGATTACCTCAGATTTAGACAGAAATGTCCTTAGTTTGGCGGAACTAGACTCCGAGCTGGACACGATGTCCAAAACTAATTCCAACCTGGATGAATACGCTCACTTGAGCAGTTTGAGTCGCGCGGAGCTGATAGACGGCGGTTGAGGGAGAGGAGGCGCGGAGCCGGACTGTGGCGACCCTTGGAGATCGAATAGGCGATTGACTTGCTCGAAGTGATGCTCACGAAACATGTTGGGCTGTGCGTGCAAAGTTGCGAGCTACCACTACGCAGGGGCATAGTCGCGCCCACATAAATCAGCGCGCTATTTCGGCGAAGTCTTATCCAAGGCGGCGATTTTGGCGTTAATTTTGGCGGCCGCGTTTTCGTCCTGCCAATGGATCGCGTGATTGTGGCGCGGCGATAGCGGCGGCGCGGAGCTCAGCGGCATGGCGGTGAAGGGCGGCTGCTCGATCGGGTGCGGCATGGACGCTTAATCCTGCGCTCCCAACAGGAGTCAAACTGCCCGGCGACTCTTCCGATGTCGATATAAATGAAGCATCCCGGCCCTGGGCTCTGCGGCAACGAGACGAGAAAGTTGGTAACGCCATCATGCCGCTTGTCCTTTACCGCCACCGAGCAATCGAAGCTGAGGTCGGCACCCTTCGACGGCTGCTTCTATATCGTTCGGGAGTCACTTCCTTCGTCGCCTCGCTTGCCAAAGTTCATGCCAGCGGGAGTAGCAACCAAAGACGATTCGGAATTCGGAGGGTAGTTCGGTTTCCATTCTCCATGATTCCCCTGCTATCACGTCAGTCGCTTTGAAGAGAAGGGCTATGCCGATTCAGTCGGGCGTTCACATTGAATTTTTGAAATCGACTGCCACCCAGATACTCGGCACACCCTAGGCAGCTAGGGCATAGGAAACTTCACTACTGTCATCTGTCCATATCCTGCAGGCCAACGGCTCTCGACTTCGACTTGGCCAACGAAATCTTCCTGGCCAAGTTCAGTCTGGAAGTCCTTTTCCAATTTGTTGTTCTGGTCAACGTAGAGCTTGGCGAGGTAACGTCCAGGAGGTAGCTGTGCGGATTGCATTTCTTCAGCCCATTTCGCACCTCGTGGAGCCGTCAAACTTAGTGAGTGCTGCCAGAGATTGTCCTTTCCAAACACCGCCCGATCCGAAGTCGCCATACGGTATTCCGACCAGCCAGAATCCGTCGCCCGATAGAGATCGATCTGTAACAGATTCTTGTCAAACTTAGCTGGCACCCCCTCGATCTTGAGCCAAATCTCACTTACGAGGGAGACCTCTTTGTTCGTGGCAGGCAACTGGTCCCTGGTCGTATATTTACCCTGCACGGTGGCAGCATAATCATCAATGAAGCGTCGGAATTGCTTATACGTTCGGTCGCCGATCACCATCTTTTGCCCCCCACCGTGTTTCACCTGCATGGTCGGTTTCAACAAGAGGAGGCTCTTCTCAGGAGTTCCAGGGGCGATCAGATCATTCTCTACCATGTGGTTCAACGTCGCCTGGGGATCACTCAGCTTAATCCACGACACCTGGTCTCCATGTTCCTTAACCTGCTTCTGGTTTTTGTCGGGAGAATGGCAGTGGGCGCAACGCCCGACCTCAGACCAGATGTTGTCGATGAATGAGGCCAACACCCGATCTTGTCGAGCGTGACGAATGACCTCAGCGGGAAGTTGCGGACCAATTGGCATTGCCTCACCCTTCGCCGCCTGAAGTTGCGGGTCGGTTACCGCCGCCCGAATCCAGCCTCGGAACGCTTCATATTCTTGTTTGCGGACCTTGTCTGTGATGAGGCTGGGCTTTTCGGGAGTACGATTGATGAATCCCAGAATCTTCGATTCATCCGGCTTTTTCACGTCGATCATACCCGCACCGACCAGCGACAAAAACGTCTCTTGCTGAGTCGGTCGAATGTAGTCCTTGAGATTCACGCCGCTCAAATGGCATTCCGAACAACTGGACGGCTTCGCCGATTGGAAAATCGGGAGGATGCGTTTCTCGAACAGGGCGAGCGCAGACTCGTTCCTCGTCACGGGCATTGGTTCTTGTTTCGTGAATTCCGACTCATCTCTGGCGGCAACAACGGTTCCAGCGCGGTCATGGGCTGACTTGCGAGGGGCCTTCCCGACGACCGCATGGGCGGGATGGTTGTGGGCTGGCTGATGGTTGCCGTTGCCATGGGAATCGGGGCGAGACGCAGAAGGGTTAGGCTTACCGTCGGCATGGTGATCCTGCTGTTCCCGATGATCTGTGTGATACTGATGCGGGCCGCCAACCTGGGCAACCTGTTGCTCAGCCGAGTGCGCTGTAGACGTGACGCTATCACGAGCTTCGGCGGTCTGTGGATTTGAAGGGACAGAAGTTTTGGCGCACGAGGTTGCGATCACTAACAAGCCAGAAACCAGCAGCAAGCGAACGAGGCTTTGCATGGAGCGATTCCTTGAGGCGAAAGGCAATTCCCGAATCTCCAAACTGTTTTGGACTCAGCCAATTGTTGAAATCCTACCATCGGAGCGTCGCCTCAGGAACCAGAACTGAATGATGGGGCCCGGCGTATCTTGGTTGAGAACCTTCTAACGCATTCGAAGCTGCTTTCGCACCGGGGGGTAGTTTTGGAAGCGTTGCGCATTCCGGTACGCTAAGATTTTTCGGGCTTTATGGGCAAGGCGTCCCGATGCCGACCAGATGAGTTAAAGCGGTGATTGCTTGAAGTCGTATGACAGTCGGTCGAACAGATGACCGATGAAGCCAGAACCGGCAAGGACGCCATTCATGATCATCACGCCTCGCCCAAACTAAGGACGCACTGCAATTCCTTGACCGCAGTGCAAAAGGCCAAGGAGATTATCGCGCGGGAGGCCGGTCCTAAAGTCCAAGGCACTTGCGGTCTATTGGAGACTGGGCGTCATTGAAGCTATGGCGGGATTTGCCCATCAAATAACCGTGTGGACAGCGCTGTGCCGCAACCTCCGTTTCGCCTCCGCTGACCTAACAAACGTCGTAGTTCTGCGGCAGGCAATATCGACGGTAGTGTGTCTGACTTGGACTGGCATCGAGGGTGGCGGGCTACTTGTGAATGCCGCGGCACCCGAAAGTCGAGAGTCGCTCCACTATTAGTCTACCAAGGTGCGTAGTAGTACGGTTGGGGGGCGTAAAAGCTGGTTGTCGGCCCGGCACCCGTGTTGCTGTTGCCCTGATAGGACCACGGCGTTTGTGAGTGTTGATGTGGCACAGAATCGTGTGGGCCGTTTCCGTACCACATTTGCTGACCGAAGGGTGTCCGAGTGACATGCCAATGCTGTTGAAAATCATGACCCCCATTACCGAAATAGGAACTAGGTTGTCCCCACCCGCCTCCGTATCCGAAGCCATTTCCACCGTAGCCACCCTGCCCGTAGCCGCCCTGCCCGTAGCCGCCCTGCCCGTAGCCGCCCTGCCCGTAGCCGCCCTGCCCGTAGCCGCGAGATCTGAAATAGATCTGAGCATTGGCCTGCGTCGCAAATGCCATCAAAGCCCCCATGGCCACCAATACCACTACAATGCGTTTCATAACTTGTTCCTTCAGCGGGTCCGTCAGAAGTTCGGGCAACCCTGTCCGAGATATGAACTCTGTTGGCTGTCCACTGGCTTATGAAGAAAGGCATTTGTCGTGCCAAGCCGAGCGACGCAGGTGATTTAAGGCGGCTTCCAGCCGCGTAGCGAAATTAAGTAGGGGTCTGTAACCGACTCAAGACGACGAGTTGTGATCAATGTGATGTCTCATCTGTCTTCACTTTGAGGCGATGAGTTGGGTTCCGGCTGCTCGCCTTACGACCCCCTAGGGGGACCAATACGACACATTTCTCGGGATGCATGTAGCTGATTCTTTGGGGCAATAAGTAAGTTCATCGCTTGGTGCATGAACTTACTATTTTTCGACGTTGCTGCTCGCCAGCGTCAACTCGCCGCCGCCAATTGCCCATCAAACAAGCGGGCGTTCTGGCGGCACATTAAGATCGCTGCTCGACCCCGCGGGTAATACAATATGGCCTACCCGCCCCTAAACCCGCAGCGCTGAGTGGAGACAACGCTATGTCCCTACCGATTCGTCAAGGCAGAACTACTAGGTTTCAATTCATAGTCCTAGTGGTCTTCGCTTCGATTTCTGCCGAGCAGGTCATTTCGGCGCAGGACTCGACCCCAACGACTGCGAAGTCAACCGCAAATGAAAGCGACGAGTTCTACCGTTCCGACGAAGTCCAGTCGGTCCACTTAAAAGTTGCCAGAGAAGATCTTCAACGTATGCTGGCTGCGTTGCCAGAACAAATCTCGGTGAAGGCATCATTTCGGTGGCGGGATGTTTCCGTCACTAACGTGGCGATTCGCTTCAAAGGCAATAGCTCCTCCGCGCCAAAACAGCAACACAAGCGCAGTTTCCTGATCAAATTCAACGAGTTCGATGACGATCAGCGTTTCCTCGGGCTGCGGCGGGTTTCGTTCGACAACGGAGTCCAGTTCGGCAGTTTATTCAGCGAACCGATCATTACCGAGATCCTTCGGGACCAGGGAATCAAAACGCATCGCTGCAATTACGCCAGGCTCTTTCTGAATGACGAATATCAGGGAGTGTATGTCAATGTGGAGCGGATTGATGAATCGTTCATCGAACACTATCTGCCAGATGCAAACGGAATGCTGTTCAAGGTCGATGAAGGAGGCCCTGGCGGCAATCTGCAATTCGTCGGGGATGATCCAGCCGCCTACCAGGGTGCGTTCAAGCCGGAGACCAAGTCCGCCAAGAAAGGTCAGCCGCGACTGGTCGAGTTCATCAAGCTGATCAACCAGTCAAAGGCCGGCGATTTCGCAGCGAATTTGGATGCAAACATGGAAGCGGACGACTTCCTCTCCGTGACAGCCGTGATGCTGTTTTCCGGCGCGTTCGACCAATTGACGGGCTGGAATCCTCATAATTATTACCTCTATTTCGACGAAACACATGAACGCTGGCGGTACTTGCCCTGGGATCTGGATGTAGGTTTTTGCGAAGTCGCCTTCGGACAGATTCAGGTGCTGGCCGATTGGAATGCCGCATGGCCAACGGCGGGTCAAATGCCGAATCCGCTCCTGGACCGGATCGTCGCCGATCCCAAATTACTGCGTAGATACCGCGACACAGCGAGCAGTATTCTCGAGAAACACTTCGAGCCTGAACGACTCTGCGCAGTCATCGATGCCAAATATGCTTTGATCAAGAACGATCTACAGACTGACCCCTTTCCGCACGGCCGAGTTACCAATCCTGGGGATCAAAGCTACGAAGACATCATAGCGTCGATGAAGAAATTCGTGCGTGACCGCTACGCCACCGCGCATCAGCAGTTGGGGAATCCTGGCCAGCGACCGAAGATGACGCGTCCGCCAGACGGCCCCGCTCCGCAACTCGTTCAGAAAATTCAGCGACTGCAGCGAGCCGCTGAAGCGCTCCGGCGAAACGGCGGCGACGTGCAGCCGATTGAAAAACTGATGCGGCAAATTGGTCCGCTGTTGCAGCAAGGGCAGACAGCGAAAGCGGAAAAGCTGATTGAGGAGGCGCTGAAATTAACCACTGAAAAGTAACTCGCAACAGCTACTCGGTCCTCTCACAAAACGCTGAGTTACGCGAACTCGCTGAGCCGGGGGCTATGGAATTGGAATTGGCGTTGTGTTGTTCGTGTTTTTGGGTACGTGCGTTCGCCGCTTGAGGTGCAGCGGCCGAGAATTAAGATCCCTTCTCCGATTATGCGATCGACCGAATAGGCATCGTTGTGGAAGTCTCCCAGCGACTGGCGCCCATCTCAACAAGTTCTAATGGTATCTTTCCGCCTCGAGATTCAACACAGGCCTGGTCTTGGATCAGCAGACCGCTTTGGGACGCTGAACGGTTGAAGTTTCAGCAGGATGTGCCGTTTTTTCTCAATCAAGCAAGAACACGATGTCCGACGGGGCGGTAAAAAGTTATCGGCTTAATCGACCGCCACTTGATGTTGGGACACGGCAATCGCATCTTATTTCTGTATGAAACTGAGTAGGATGTGTTCCAGTGCATCGACGGAGAGGCATGAACATTAGCGTTTGCCACGGATTGTATCTTCGAGGGAAGTGTCCGACGACAAGATGGACACCGCCAGGCGTCGCAACATGGCCGAGGTCTGCGGCGCATGCCGTTTGCGAATCCGACTGGCGCCTTAGGTAAAAGTTACATCGAGAACCCAGTGCAGCTGGCTTTCGATGCGCAAGCAGCGGCGAATCACGGTGGCCAGCGTTTTTACTTTCGGCGGCAGGCTCGACAGGTAGTAACTGATCTGCCTCTTTTCCACGCCATCGATTTCAGTGATCCGCACCACCATCACCAAGTTTGCCAGGCTGTCCCAACCGGCAAAGCCGGGCATCGACTGGGGCGCCGGCAGCGTCAGGTATTCGCGGCATTCCTTGCGACCGCGGCTGGTTTCTACCGTGACGTGTCGACGCATTTTTGGGGAGGGCGCATCGGCCTCCAGAACGGCTGTAAACTCTTCGGCCACCGCGTCGTGCAGCAGGGGATGGTTGTCTTTCAACGCCAGCGCATACTCTCCACCACCGGCCACAATCTTGGCGGCGCTCTCTTTTTGGCAGCCCATCGCATCGATGGTGACCGTCGCACCCTTTAAATCAAGCAGTTCCAGCAGCAGCGGCATGGCGGTGATCTCGTTGGACTTGGAATCCACGGCGATCTGGCCGAGTGTCAGTCGGGCTTCGCTGGCTCAAGCCGACACCAGATGCAGCGGATTTCGGCCCGCGGCCTTGTCGAACGAGCCACGCAAGGTCTTGCCGTCGATGGCGAGGTGCTGGCCGAGTTCGCGTCCGATCTCGTGCAGCCACTGCTGAATGCAACCGGCGAGTTCCGCCGGATCGAGCAGGGAGAACACGCGGCCGAAAGTATCGTGCGAGGCGATGCCCTCTTTCAGCTGGAGAAACGTTCGCAGCCAAGGCAACCAAGAGACAGTGCACGATGCGGTCATTGAGTACATCGATCGGCAATTCGACAACGACTTCGCGGGCATTGATGCTCGCCAACTTACGAGGACGGAGACGGCGCATGGCCGCGAGGAGATCTGAGGATGACTTTCCGCAGTGTGACTGGCGCCTGAACTTCCGTGTCAGCACTCTGTCCGACATCCAACCGTGTCCCCCGAACGCGTTGTTGATTCCCTGGTTCCCGCCTGAGCGCGCACGGGGTGACAAAGCCGTGATCCGGAAGGTAAAACGGTTCGTCTATTCCCAGTTTTCGTC
>JBKJSI010000197.1:0-15600 GCA_046595915.1 Pirellulaceae bacterium | reverse complement strand
CGATCGATCCACTTGATGCTACGCAGACTCGCGCCCGAGAAAACACTCGCCAAGTTCCAGTACAACGCAGCCGCATAAAAAGCGTGATTGACTCGAATTTCAATCCGGATAGCTTCTCAGCCATCCTAGAAGGCGTCAGCGGCTGATAGTTGAGACTGCTCAAGCTTCACCACGAAATCAGCACAAAAATTAAGACCTCACGAACCGTCATTGGATAGCCATCATAACCGTCAAGCAAGCCGCCCCCGATTGAACCCTATACCTACCTCCACCCCGACCCCACCCAAGGCAAGTCCGCATCTCCGATCCCCAAATCAACCCTCCGCAAATAAGCACTAAGCTGCCCCGCATGATGCTGCACATGCCAATGGCTGTTATGACGGCAATGACAAGACTGGCGCTAGCAATACATCGAACTTAAGATTCAAGCAAGTCGATTTTGGGTGCATCATTTGTTTCGTGCTGATTTTCCTTGAGGCGACGTGGCGGCAGCGTCACGTAAGCGCGCCCACTGGCTGCCTCGCGTTGTCGCAAGTCGGCGACGATCAATGCCAAATCGTTGTCGAATGCGGCGGCAAGTTCTCGCCGAATAGCCCGAATTTCATCATTGATGGAGTCGGAGGACATCTTAAGTTTCCAAGAGCTCCTCTGGCGTACAAATCATCGGTGGCGTAAAGCCGGCATCTTTGCATCCGAGTAGCCTCGGCCCCACTGTAAGCAAATGATATTTGATAGACACAGCAAAATCGACGACGACTGCATACGTCATGAAAAAACCCGAAGCCACATATTCTATGGCGTGGAAGCCACCGTCACTCCATCGGACACGGTCGCATCGCCTGGCTTGGAGTCAGTAAATGCCCTTCGATTCTGCGGCGCAATCGCCGGGCGCGTAAAGCCCGCTTCAATCTCTCGGTAATACTCCACCATCCGCGATGGATCATGTCCCATTTCGGCGGAGATTAACTTTCGAACACGTCGAGTCTCGTCAATAACCGGATCATTCATTCTCAGGAACCTCCGACAACGGCTCAAGCGGCGTCACGAGCTTGGGAACCTTCAACCCAAGTATACCATTGATCTTAGCGATTACGCGACCAACATCATGATGATTTGAACCAAGGCGCAGATGGCGAACAAACCGATTCCTAAACCGATCATTCGAGGCATTTTTCCAATCAGGCCAGCCGCAAGCAATCCGAATGACAAAACGCCAATAATGGTAGGGGGGCGTAGATGGTTGCGAGCCGACCATCTTCCGACGCAATTCCGTCTTGAAGAAGCTTGAGGCTCCAACTGACAAGAGTGACCAAAAAGAGCGGGACCAGTGCACAACAAACGACGGCGAGGGGAATTCTCATTGGCGACATCGTAAGTCGCTCAAGTTGACGAACGCCTGTCGTAAGCGGGGACTGGTAAGGGTTCGGTTCCATTGCGACTCTCTTAGGTTCTCAAGATGGCTACCAGATTTCAATAGTGGAGCAAACAATTCGTTCGGACTACACACGCCGAACCGCCACCTACCGCGAATTCAATGCAAGGCAATGTTTTGTAGCGACATTACTCTCACGATAAGCGCGCCAGTTTCTCAGTCAAATAAATCTCTCATGCCGCAGTAGGCCCATGGGATGCCTTCGCTTCATGCTCCAGCACAGCTCTGACATCTGCCCGCTGCACACCGGGAAACCACTCCAAAAACTCATCCACAGTGGCCCCGGTTCGCAAGTTCTCAAAAAGAGCCGCGATTGGAACCCGAGTTCCTCTAAAAACGAAAGCTCCACTCAGGACTTCTGGGTGAGATTCAACCGCCGTCAAACCGGACCAGTCACTTTGCATGATATGTCTCCCAATTGACGCGGAAACGGCGGCAATGCCTTCATTATGCACCGAAGAACTCCAGTAAGACGATGCGCAACCAGTCACAAACTCGCTTGATCTGTCCTACAGCAGTTCATCTCGCCAGTCTCCCAAAACCACCCCAAAAACCGTAAACTCACCACCATCAGACCGGGCTTCCTCATTTAAATCACATCGAAAACTATGCCCCGAAAAATCATTATCGACTGCGATCCCGGAATCGACGACGCCTTTACCCTCGCCCTCGCCCTCTTTGACCCGCGGCTTGAAGTCGTCGCCGTCACCGCCGTCGAGGGCAACGTCCCCGCCGATTTGGCGACGCGAAACGTCCAAACCTGCATCGAGCAGCTCGACCCGCCCAAGTACCCCCGCGTCGGCGCCGCCTCGCCCAGTGACGCCGGCTCGCCCAACGACGCCCGCGGCTTCCATGGCGCCGATGGCCTCGGCAACGCCGACTTCGCCGTCGCCAGTCTCGTCCGCCAACATCCCAGCGAAAAAATCATCTGCGAAGAAATTCGCGCCGCGCCCGGCGAGGTCTCGATCCTCTGTCTCGGCCCGCTAACGAATGTCGCCCGCGCCTTCGCCCGCGAACCCGGCATCATCGCCGACCTTGATCGCCTCATCATCATGGGCGGCTCGGTCAACGGCATCGGCAACGTCACGCCCTGCGCCGAATTCAATATCCACTGCGACCCGATCTCGGCGAAAAAAGTCTTCCGCTCCGCCTCCACGAAAACCATCGTCCCCCTCGACGCCACCCGTAGTGTCCGCTTCGGCTACGACTTCCTGCAAAAACTCCCCAGCGCCACCACCTCCCGCGCAGGCGCATTCCTCCAAAAAGTGATGCCGCACCTCTTCCGCGCTTACCGCCAACAAGTGGGCTTAGAACACGCCTACATCCACGACGTCATCGCCCTGATCCAGTTCCTGCACCCCGAACTCTTCGAAATGAAGGAATACGAAGCCGACGTAGAAACCGAAGGCACAATTACAACAGGAATGACCATCTTCGACCGCCGCCCCCAGTCCCAACCCCACCACAACACCGAAGTAGCCACCAACGCCAACGCCGACGGCATCATCGAAGCGATCCTGAAGTGCCTAGCCCAATCCGAGAAAGCAACTTCCTAAAAACATTTTCACCACAAAGACACAAAGGGCACAAAGTAAATTGCGCTGAGAACCAATAGCACTTTTCCTTCTCTTCCCTTCGTGTTCTTTGTGCCTTCGTGGTGAAAAAAATGAATGTTGAATTAATTCAATGCCTAACCGACGACGGCATAGGCCTCGACGGCGCCCTCGCCTCACCCGCGGCCCCCACCAAGACAGGCGCAATCGTCCTCCACGGCATCGGCGGAAACTTCTACGGCTCGACCATGCTCAAGTCGCTCGCCGGCTTGCTCGTCGAGCGCGGCTATGCAACCGTTCTCGCCAACACTCGCGGCCATGATCACGTCGCCAACTATCGCGCCCGCCGCATCGGCGCCGCCGTCGAAGCGGTGAAAAGCTGCGTTAGCGATCTCCGCGCCTGGCGAGATTTCTTGCGATCCCGTGGCGTCGAAAAAGTCATCCTCGTCGGCCATAGCCTCGGCGCAATCAAGTCGATCTACTTTGCCCAGCAGCGCCCCGAACACATTAGCGGCGTCGTCGCCATTTCCCCCGCCCTCCTCTCCTATGAACGCTTCGTCGCCAAAAACGACCCCGCCTTTCACGAATCGATCGGCACCGCAATGAGCCTCGTCGAACGCGGCTTCCCCGAGACCTTCTTCGAAGCCAAGTTCCCCTTCCCCATGGTCTTCACCGCAGGCGCATACGTCGACAAATATGGCCCCGCCGAGGAATACAACTATTTGCGGCTCATGGAAGACGTCGCAACGCCCACGGCCTTCATTTTCGGCGGCGAAGAAATGAAGCTCCCCACGCCCGCGTTCTTCGGCCTCGACCGCGAAGTCGCCGAACTCAAAAAGCAGCGAAACTGGTCCCACGTCGCCCTCGAAACCGTCCAGGGAGCAGACCACTCTTATCAAGAGCAACGCAAAGAACTCCTCGCTGCCACCTCACGGGCGCTCGACTTCCTGCAAAGCCCTATCAGCAAATAACTTACGCCCAGCCATTGACCGCCCCTCTATCATTAGTTGTTTCGACAACTTTCCGCCCCTCGACCATTGCGACGGGCCACCCTCTCGGCTACTTTTGACAGTCTTTCCCGCCTTTTCTCTGCACTCGTTGGAGTCCCGCCTTTAGGCGGAAGGGAGTGCAAGTTGTAACCGCCTCCTGCGCCTTCCGCCTAAAGGCGGGACTCCAACCATAGAGCGACCACGCCTTCGCCCTTCACTAGCCACCAACCACCAACCACCAGCCAACCCGAGACTCCCTCCATGACCTCCGTTGTGCCGATCACCGTATCGCCCGAAGAAATGAAAAGGCGGCAAGACGCCGCCAAGGCCCAACTCGACGCCCACACGCAAGAAATCGTCGCTTACCACTTCCACGACTCCACCGGCTGCCCCTTCTGGCTCGAGAAGAAGCGCGAGTTCAAATTCGACCCACTCAAGGAAGTGAAGGGCTTCGAAGACATCCAGAAATTCCCACTCTTCGAAGACGAATGGCTCCGCGGCGGCCCCGTCCGTCGCTGGGTTCCCAAAGGCTATGCCAACCGCCCCGTCTACGTCTTCGAAACTGGCGGCACCACCGGCATCCCCAAGAGCCGAATCGTCATCGACGACTTCCGCATCGACTACGAAAACTTCAGCGAAACCCTCCCCGACGAATATTTCCCCAAAGGCGCCAACTGGCTGATGCTCGGCCCCTCCGGCCCACGTCGCCTCCGCCTCGCGGTCGAGCACTTGTGCCAACATCGTGGCGGCATCTGCTTCTGCATCGACCTCGATCCCCGCTGGGTCGTCAAGACGATCAAGAAGGGCTGGATGGAGCATCTCGAAGCCTACAAAAAGCACTGCATCGATCAGGCGCTCACCATCCTCGGCGCCGGCCACGACATCAAGTGCATGTTCGGCACGCCCAAGCTGATCGAGTCCCTCTGCCAAGCGCTCGAAGAGCAGGGCAAGACCTTCAAGGATACCGGCATCACCGGCATCTTCTCCGGCGGCACCGAGTTCACTCCTCAGTGGACTCGCTTCTGCGTCGAGGAATACTTCGGCGGCCCCGCGAAGGAGAGCGGCACCTTCATGACGCCGACCTACGGCAACACGCTGATGGGCCTCGCCTGCAGCAAGCCCGTCACGGCCGAAGAAGGCTACAAAATCTCTTACTACGCCCCTCAACCCCGCGCGGTTGCCGAAGTCGTCGACTTTGACGACCCGATGAAAATCGTCGGCTACGGCCAAACCGGCCGCGTGAAGCTAACCACGCTCACCAAAGAGTTCTTCGTCCCCGGCTTCCTCGAACGCGACGAAGGCGAACGCGAACCACCCTATTCCGCCTACCCCTGGGACGGCGTCAGCGGCGTCCGCCCCTACAGCCGCCTAGCCGGCGGCACCACGGTCGGTGTGTACTAAACCATCGGTGCATATTGATTGGTTAGCCGCGACGCAACGCGGAGCGCTTTGCGTCGCGGACACGCCTACTTGTTATTATTTACACATTAATTGTTACAATAGCAATACACACTTTGGCGGCGGTTCGCCGCTACCACATTGCCACCAATTGCCAACGTTGCCACCGTCCATGAGAGCTTGCCACCGTTGCCACCTTGCCACCAACTTTTCATCAAACTTGTGCGCTAACCTGCGGCCCACCGTGAGCGCGCAAGACTACAAGACTACAAGTTTGGAAAAACAAGCCATTTTCGCCCGCCAATTCATTCCGCCCACAACATAGGCGCCCGTCATGCTTCGAATTCCCGTCATCCGCTGGGGCAAACCCTACGAGTCCCTCGAACACGATAAAGTCGTCCACTTCGAAACCGGCGAGGCGATCGCCGAAATCGGCCAAACCAACGGCGCCCTCATCGCCCGTGACATGCGGCAAGCCCAAAAAGCCCGCGACGCCCTCCGCAAAATCCCTGTCGCCGCGCTAATCGCCCGCTGCAAAAAAGCCGGTCAGCTCTACACGAGCGCCACGCTCCCGATGGGCAACGGCACGCAAACACCCGACGAGTTCGTCCACGCCCAGTCCGCCAGCACCGGCCTCCCCGAGCACATGTGCCGCTCGAACATGACCAAGGCCGCGTTCGTGCTCGAGAACATCGACAAAATCCTCGACGCCCTCACCCGCGGGCTCGACCTCTCGATCTTCACCAACGGTTACGGCGAAGAAAACCGCGGCGTCATCGTGAGCTACCAAGCCACGACGCCCGTCCTCGGCGCGGTCCTCCCCTCCAACAGCCCCGGCGTCCACACGCTCTGGCTCCCCGCGATCCCGCTCCAAATCGGCCTCGCGCTCAAGCCGGGTTCGTCCGAGCCCTGGACCCCGTACCGCATGTATTACGCCTTCGTCGAAGCCGGCATCCCCGCCGAATCGATGTCCCTCTACCCCGGCAGCGGCGCCGACGTCGGCTCCGCGCTCCTCAACGCCTGCAGCCGCAGCATGATCTTTGGCAGCGCGCAAACCTGCGAACGCTACGCCGGCAATCCGAAAGTCCAACCGCACGGCCCGGGCTGGTCCAAAATCCTCCTCGGCGACGACATGGTCGACCACTGGGAAAAGTACCTCGACGTCATGGTCGAAAGCGTGCTCAGTAACGGCGGCCGCAGCTGCATCAACGCCTCCGGCATCTGGGCCTCCCGCCACACCAAAGAAATCGCCCAAGCGATCGCCGAAAAAATCGGCCCCGTCGAAGTGAAATCACCCACGGACCCCGACGCGAAACTCGCGGCCTTCACCACGCCCGGCGTCGCGCCCGCGGTCTGGAACATGATCGAGCAAGACCTAAAAGAACCGGGCGTCACCGACCTCACAAGCAAATTCGGCCAGCGCCTCGTAAAGCAAGAGCGCTGCGACTACCTCCGCCCGATGGTGATCCACGCCGAGTCGCCCGAAAAGCAAGTCGTGAGCAAGGAATACATGTTCCCCTTCGCGAGCGTAGTCCAATGCCCGCAAGCCGACATGATTTCAAAAATCGGCCCCACGCTCGTAGGCACCGCGATCACGCAAGACAAAGCCTGGATCGCCCAACTCTCCGACGCGACGCACATCGACCGTCTCAACATCGGCCCGATCCCCACTAACCGCCTCAACTGGCTCCAGCCGCACGAAGGCAACATCATCGACTTCCTTTACCGCTCGCGAGCCTACCAAATCGCCGCGGCGGGAGTTGGCGTATAACGCCAATCCGTCGAACCAGCCCCATTAAGATTCACGAAGAACCAAATCTGCTTAAACAAGCTAACGCGCCTGTTCGGGAACGTCCCATTCTTGTACGGCGGGGGATTTCGTTTCCTCTTTTCCCTCGCCCCCTTTTGCGGTGGTGAGATTGGTGATCGCAGTCAGCTTCTTTCCATCGGAGGAATAGCGGAGGTAAATGGCTTGGCCGGAGCCTTGCCCAAGTTGGGCGGCGACTTCGCCGGTGGCGGTGTTCCAGAAGAAGATTTTGGATGAGCCGGAGGCGGCGAGGAATTTTGAGTCGGGGGAAAACTTCATGGAGTAGAGGCCGTGGGCGGCCTGCTCCGGCGGTGTTTGGGTGATTTTTAGTTCGTGTTCTAGCTTCGAAGTTTCGCGGTTCCAGAGGTAGGTTTCGCCGCGTGTGCCGGTGGAGGCGAGGAGTTTTCCATCGGGCGAGTACTCGATAGCGCGAATGCTATTCACGTGCGCTGGCGCGTAGGTTTTTAGGAGGACGCCGTCGGTGAGGCGGTATTCGTGGACGATTTTTTCTTTGTCCATGAGCGCGAGGGCGGTGTTGTCGGGGGAGAAGCCGGCGGCGAAGGTGTAGCCCCATTGATTGGGTAGGTCGAGCTTCTTTTCGACATCTGAAAGATCGCTAAGTCTGAAGTAGCAATCGGTGTCGGGCTCGACGTGCTGCGTCAGCAAACGTTTTCCATCTGGAGAAACGGTTAGGCCTCTCACGTTGTCCCCCAGTTCGCGATATTGCTTGAGTTCTTTGAGTTCGACGTCAAAGAGGGTGCCGTTGGCGCTGTAGACCTTTTTGCCGTCGGGGGAGGCCGCGATGGGATCAGCCGCGATGTCACCGAGCAGGATGCTCTCCCTTTCAGACCAATTCCAGCTTTGCAGGAGGTTGGCGCCGCTTAGATCGGCGGGCTTACCCAGCTCTGTCGACTTGTCGGAGAGGATCGAGAAGAACATTGTGGCTTTGTCGGCGATGGCGAAGCGAGGTGCTTGATCTGCGCCGCTGGCGCGGTCCGTGGGCTCGCTGGCTAGTTTTGCGCCTGCGCCGATGGGGCCAGGCGGGGGCATCGCTTTTGGCGCGGTTGATGCGGGTGTTACAGAGCGAATGACGGGCGCGGTTGCGTCGCCCGGTTTGCGGTTCATTGCGATTTCGGCGGCTTTGCCGCCGGGGCCGCCACGCCCTGGGGCATCTGGCGCTGGGTTGCCAATTGCAGGGCCGCCAGAGGGTGGACCACCCCGGGGTGGACCGCCGATGCGCGTTGCCATCTTGTCGATTGGTGCGTCACTTGCCCCGTGGAGTTCCGTTTTGCTTTGGGCTTTTTTCTTTGCCATGGCTGGGGCTTCGTCGGGGGTGGGGGAACTCCCGGGGCCGCCGCCCCCGCCGAAGCCGCGCCCTCCCAGTGCACCCGCTACTCCTCCAGCTTCTGTTCGCGATCGTCCCATGGGCGCTGCGCTGGGGGCGTTGGAAACCTCTTGTTTTGCCTCGGGCTGCTTCGCGTTTAGTTTGCCGTGATCGAAGTCTGCTTTTGGCTCGCCTGCAGCAATGGATTCTAGCTTTGCGGGTTTACTTGGATCGTTTTTTTCCGCGCCATCGTTTTTTGTTTTGCTTTCCTTGGCATTGTCTCTCATGAATTTTTCATCAATCGCTTGTGAATTCGCAGGCGGGGCGAACGACTTTCGACTTCCTGTCGACCCCTCGCCGGGTGCGCGCGGTGCGGCGGGCCGCAAAGCGTCTGCTGCATCGAGTTTTCCTTGCTCCTTGCTCGAACGAAATTCGAGACCCGATCGAACGTTGTCTTCGGTCGGTTTGGTTTCGCTGTCTGCGATCGTATCTTTCGCGCCGGCGGCGCTTTTCGGTAAGTCTTGGAGTTGATTCGATTCGGATTGGAAACTCTCAGTCAAACCATCGTTTCGTTTCATTCCTAGATTTGCTTGCTGCGCGCCGAAATGGCTAAACGCGTTTTCCTCACGACTGGTTTCCTTGCGACTCGTTTCCTCGCGATGGAGCGTCTCGTCGTCGAAGCGCTTTTGTCGACGCGTTTCGGATTGCAGTTCGGGCGCGGAGGCGATCGTTAAATCCTGTTTTTTCCTGGTATCGCCGGTGAACCAGATGAAAAAGAGGCTGGCCGCGATCGAGGCGGTGATGAGCATGATGAGCGGATTGCGGGAAGCGGGCGGCGCAATCTGCTTGATGGAAACGGGGTGTTTCCAGGTCGCGGCTTCGGCGAGGAGTTTGGCGCCAAAGCCTGGAGGCGGCGTGGATTGGCGGACGGCGCGGACGGCGTCTTTGAGCAAGCCTTCGAGTGGCTCGTTTGTGGGCAGTGATGTTTTTTCGGGCGTGTTCATAGTTCGATTCCTTCTTCGGCTAGCCAGCGCTGGAGCTTGGTTCGCGCTTTGTGTAACGCCACGCCCACGGCGCCCACTGTGCAACCAAGTTGTTCCGCGATGGCTCCATTTTCGAGTTCGCCGAAAAAATGGAGCGAGAAGACTTCCGCTTCACGCTCCGAGATTTTTGCTAGTGCCACGCGCAGGCGCTCAGTGAGTTCGGACTCACAAAGGCGTGCGTCGGGAGATTCATGGTTTGTGGCGGCGGGATCAAAATCGGGTGTTTCCTCGCCGCCGATGCTTGCGAAAGCATTTCCAACGAGGACATGTGAGCGGGCTGTCTTGCGGCGCCTTAGTAAATCGAGTGCGCGACAGGTGGTGAGTCGGCGCAGCAGGCCACCCCAGTTCAAAACGGAGTTTGAACCGTGCAGCTTGAACGCTTGCATCATCGCTTCCTGCGCGGCGTCCTCAGCGTCGCCTGCGTGGCCTAAAATTCGCCACGCGGTTTCGAGCGCCATCGGTCCGTGCAGTTGGATGATTTCTTCCCAGTCGTGCAAAACGGAAGGCAATCCGGAACGCTCCACGGGGCAAGGGGAGCTAGAAGCCCTCGATCCAACCCGCTGGCCCCAACGGGTCAGGAAAGGGGGCTCTAAATGGTTGACGTGTCGCTGGGGTTTAGATTACCACTTTGGCCAGAAAAAGGGCAAACCGCCGCTCTCGGGAGTGAATGGACCGAGAATCGAGGGCTGGAGGGCGGGAATCGTCGCCGTTGACCAGGTGTAACGCCCTAGGCGGTGGGTGCCCCAAACTTGCCACCCGAGGTCGTGGATATTTACCTTGGCGGCTTCTTCGATCGGCAAATCGCCGCAGGCTGGACCGGCTAGGCCCATGATGTCGGGGTTGCTGGTGACGAAGGAGAGGAGGAGGAGGACGCGATCGTAGCTGTTGGTGGTGATCGTCATGCGATGGACTTGGCTGAGGGCTTTGCAGTAGCGATTGCCGGGGGCGAGCGCTTCGGATTCGATTCCGGAAGCGATGAGCGTGGCTTCGTAGGGGTGATTGTTGACTTGGGATCGTGAAAGGGGATTGCGACAGACCGTGCCGGTCGCCATGCCTTGGAGGGCGGCGCAGACGGCACGGCAGCCGAAACTGTGACCGACGAGGGCGACTTCGGTGTCGGGGCAGAGTTGGCCGAGGATGTGAGCAAGGTAATAGCCTTGGACTTCGGATTTCCAGGCTTTGTCTTGGACGTTTTCCCAGGGCGATTCGAGCAGGTTGTGTCGCGAGCCCCAGGCCCAAGTCACGATTCGGAATTTTCTGGAGCTGGGGCTGATGTGATTGGCCAGGCGGACGGTTGAGAATGCGGCGGCGGGTGCGCCGAGGCCGTAACCATGTACGAAGAACATCGTGGGGAGTGAAGGCTCCATCGCGGCGATGAATTCAGGTTGCGAGAATTGAGCCCATTTGCCGGAGGCGTAATGCCAGAAACGGAGTTTGCAAATGCCACTTTGGAGATCGCCATCCACTGGCGCGTTGCGAGCGTCAACGAGCCAGTAGTCGAATTCCTCGTTGGTGGTGGCGATCACGCCGCTGGGGGCTTCGAGGAAGGAGTTTTCGAAAGCATCGCTGGGCTGAATGATGGATGGGATTGGGTCGGACGAGTATGCGGAGGCTGGAATGACTTTGGGGGTAATGCCGACGATTTCGGATGAGGTTTGGGAAATGATCGGGGTGGAGACTTCGCGAAAGGCGCTGTTTTTGTGGACTGGCTTCCAGAGGGTTCGCTCTTGGGCTGGAGCGAGAGCCGAAATAGCGAAAACCGCTAGCAGCGGGTATCCGAATGCAGCGAGCCGAAGCAGCGAAATCGGACTTTTTTGAGTGATATTCGGGTAGACCAGTGTCACGGGAGTTACCGTCGATGGAACCATTGCACCGCTTCCGACAGATTCGATGGAACCGTTAAAGACGGAACCAGGATTTACCCAAATCCTTTACGGCGTGTTACTTAGCACCATCGGCTGGAAAGTGAGGTAGGGGAAAATGGCATGCATGGTTCGCCCTACGACCGCTGCATCCGACCCCTGCTTCGTCGCGACTAGCGCTACAAAGAGCATGATTGGCGGGTGGTCGTCACTTGGAGGAGCAGCCAGCCGAATGAGTAGTGCAACTAAGGCAATTTAGGGTGTCTAGGGGCAATGTGCTGCCTCGAAATGCTATGATTGCGATCCCTTCGGGGCGGATTCATCGCCGCTGAGGGCAATTTTGAGAGAGAATTTCATGCATCGACGATCACTTGGGATTACTGCGGGATGGATCTCCGCAGTAATTTGCTTTGGACCATTCGTAACGGCGCAAGATCCGAGCGCGATTCCGCTCATTGTGCCTACGCAGGGAGCGGTTCAGCCGCCGTCAGCGGCTCCGGCAGATGCGGCGACCTTTGATGCGGAAGGTTGGGCGACTGCGGCGAAGGCGCGATTCATGTTGCCGACGGCGGATCGGGTAGCGACGCTCAAGCAAGGGTTGCTTACGGCGCGTGATCGGCTTGTGGGTGAGCTCACACAGTTTCCGGATGGCTTGGTGATCGGCAAAGAGCTGTCGCTGTCGACTTACGAGTCGCTTGCTGACAAGCCTTCGCTCGAGCAACTCGACATAATTATTTTGGCTACGAGGCTTGCTCGCGATAAGCGAGTGCAGCCATCGATTGATGCGGTTCGCAACGCGCTACGAGATTTCCGCGCGACGGTGTTGTTGGCGGCGGATTCAGAAGCGGCAATGAAGTTCTCCAAAGCGGTTGAACTGCTGGCCTCATCGACGAAGTATGCGCCAACTGATGCGATGCCGAACTATCGCGATCTGATTGCGAGTTACAAATATTTGTCCGAAACGCGATTGCTCGATGATTTGCTTCCGGTCATCCGGACGCGATTTTCGCATTTCAATCAGCGACTGGTTTTTTCGCAGAAGTTTTTGAATCGGGCGTCGGAAAAGGAAATCAAGCAAAGCCGCGATATCAATGAGAATCAGGATGGGATGCAGATCAATGGCAGCGCCCTGATTGTGGCGAAGCCGATGGGGCAGTTCACTCCGAATGAGAGCCGAGCCCAAGTTTCGTTGCATCTGGATGCGAATATTGACAGCAATGTGACTGGCTATAAGCACCCGGCGACCGTGTTTGCTCATACGGTGATCAATGTGACGGCGGATGTGCCGCTCTACCTCAGTGAATTAGGGATCGAGGCTCCGGAACCCTTAATTTGCGCCGTGGCGAACGCGCAGCTCACGGGTATGTGTTTACATTTGCGGAGCCGGATTTTTAGCCGGCTTTTGATGCCATTGGCGCAAAAAGTCGCACAAAAGAAACTGACCGAGAGTGAGCCCGAATTGGCGGAAAAAGCCCGCACCGAATTTCGCAAGATGGTTGAAGACAATCGGGAGAAGATGATCGTTCAAATCAATGATCTGATTCAGCGGCTGTTGTGGCAATCTTTCGAGGCACGCGACATTAACGCCAATGTTCGGTTCAAGACAACGAGCAATGAATTGCTTTGGACGGCGGAGTATGTGGGGCCGGGTGATCTGGGTTCACCGACCGTAGCGCCGACACTGCCGCAGCAAACGGAAATCGGTGTGCAATTTCATGAATCGACTTTCAACAACACCGATGTTTCGGTTGCGGGGAACAAAATCAACGAAGCGATTTACCGCGAGGTGCTCTACGATACATTTAAGTTCGCGCCGGAGGATCAAGATGAAGATCCTGCGAAGCCGCGGATTCCAGCGACGCTGACTTTTGCAGATACCGAACCGCTGCGAATGACTTTCGATGATGGCATGCTCACAGCGGTATTGCGGCTGAAGGGTTTCGGCGTTGATGGCAAAGAATTTAACGAGAAAATAAGATCGGCTCGTGTTTCTTATAAGCCGGGAATGACTGCCGAAGGCTTTGCCCTCGATCGCCAAGGCGACGTCGAGATTTTAGATGATGGCGGCGCGAATCGAGAAGAGTTCAATGCCGCCCTACAGCGATTCTTTAAGCCGCAGTTCAAATCGTCTCCCGCGAAGGAACCGGCTAAGAAGGTCACGCTGACGGTAGGAGGCATGACGATTGAAGATGGCTGGATTACGGTCTTTGTGGTGGGTGTGCCCAACTAAGCACCCGACCGGTTTTCAGCGTTCAAGGTTGGCCTATTCGTCTTTGAAATTATTGCGTTGGAGTTTGATATGCGGTTTTCGATTTTATTCCTCGTGCTGGTGATCAGCGGCGTCCGACTGACGACGGCTCAAAATGGCCTTGATCCGGTGATTCGCGAACATCTCGCGGAAAAGAAGTTAATGATCTGTTTTCAAGGCAAAGGCTCCTGCTTGCCTTATGATTCAGGCGTGCTGACGGGGATGTATGAGCGCATCCCCGCGATGAAGCAAAATCAGGTGATCATTTCGGGCAACAGCAGCGGCGCGATTTTGGCGGCGTATTTTTCAAACTTTGGCTTCACCGATGCGAATATGAAGTATGCCGAATATCGCCTTTTGGCTGGTGGTATTGATGCGATTCGGAAAATGGAGCAGGGGTCTTCAAAGGCGATCAAAATGGTTCGCGGCGAGAAAACCGAACTGCCGCATATTGAGATGAAGGAATTTGTTGCCTTTGCGCTGGGTGTCGAGGATTGGCGCAATGTCAATTCGATTGATGAGATTGTCGCGAAAAGCAATGCGCTTCCGAGATTTCCTTGCATCATTGTCGCTGGCAATCGCGAGGTGATGGAGAACCGGGGAACGGGAACTCCGTTCGCGGCGAAGAATCATCGCACGTTTGACATGTCGAACTACTCGGTGTCCTGGAAGCCAGAGGTGCTCGATTACTACAAGGCGCATCCAGAAGAGTTTGCTCGTGACTACCCGGACTTGAAGTTGGGTGATACACCTTACATCGGCAAGTCGTGTACGTTCTTTGTCGATCGCTCCATGTATGAATTGCTGAAGCAGATCCCTGAGAATGAACGAATTGCCGATTTGCGATTGATGGAAACGCCTGCCGATATGGCGCTGGCGATTCTGGGCTCGGTATCGGAGCCTACTTATTTCGATCCTATTGAAGATAAGGAACCGGGCAAGATTCTTGCGGCTGGCGCACCTGGCGACTTGGGCGCTGTGAAGCGACGAACTTATTGCGGCGGTTTTCTGATTTCATTGCCAGCCCAAGATGTGAAGCGAATGTTGCCCGCGATTCGAGTGGCGGGTTCCGGCTGGACTCATAACCCAACGATGGCTCGGCGATTGCTCCAGGCTTGGTATCTGGCGGATACCGAGGATGTGGCGCATCGGACCGACTGGTGGGCCGATATTCAATTCAACCCCACTCGCGAGATGCGGGCGGCAATGGTGAGCAAAACGATGAAAGCGCCTGAAGAGTTTGCCTCGGGAAAGACTGCGGCAGACAAGGGGCTTGCGCGGGATCGGATGGTTCCAGTTTTTGTGGCCCAGCCGACTTATTATTATCCTGCGGCCGCTGCGATTATGCCGGCGGGTGACGACAGTGCTTTTCTGGATGCGCCGGACGCGGCCGGGAAGCGGCGGATCAAGGTTGGGCGTGGGCTTGGTGAGCTTTTGAGTGTGCCGCAGAAGTAAGGATTCAAAGGGTTGGTCCTCATACTTGAGGTTGCCCTCGCCAGAGGCGAAGATCGCTGCTGCATTGGCGCGCTGAATTTCAGTGCGCCGGCCTGTGTTTGACAGGAGGCGGCAGATGGCAAAGTTTTCTCGATGTTTTTGTCTTTTTGCAGCAGTTGCTCTGCTTGCGAATGAGTCACTCGCTCAGGAAGCGTGGACAAGCGTCGGCGCCGCGAAGGTCGATATTTCGCCGAGTTATCCGATTCGCCTTACCGGGTATGGCAACCGCACGAAAGAATCGGAGGGCGTCGAAGAGCCGATTTGGGCGAAGGCGATCGCGATTGGCGCCGATGGCGGTGACGGGCCGGTGTTGCTGGTTACGGTTGAGAATTGCGGCGTGCCAGACGCGATGGTTGGTGAGGTCGCTTCGCAGCTACTAACGAGCCACAAGATTCCGCGCGAGCGACTTGTTGTCAGTTCGTCGCATTCGCATTCGGCGCCGTGGGTCAA
>JBKJSI010000864.1:0-5498 GCA_046595915.1 Pirellulaceae bacterium | reverse complement strand
CACAAAAGGAAGGGAACTTACTTCGCGCCCGCAGGCTGAAGGCGCTGGCAGATGCTCAGCCGGAAGCGCCGAAGGCGCCCTCGCCCTCTACTGAATCGCCGAAGACGCCTTAGGGTTGAGAGGATTATTCGATTCTTGTGGTAATTTAAGGTAGCTGAAATCGTTAGATTTAAGCATGAAAATCTTACGAATTCCACTACGGCTTCGAAAAACACGTCTAGTAACTTCACTCCGCCGCGACTGTTATTCGGATCGCTTTGAAGGCGGGCGTTTTTGACTGCGGGTCGACATCGCGCGGAATCAGGACGTTTGATTCGGGATAGTAGACTATCGCGTTGCCGGCTCGGACATCGAAGGGCCGCGCGAGTAAATAGCGCATCTCGCCTACGGTGCTTTTGAGTCTTACTCGCTGATCTTTTTTGATCCCCATTCGTTGCATGTCTTGCTCGTTAAGCATCACGATGTCGCGGCGGTCTTGGTTGCGGTAGAGGTCTTCTTCTTCATAGACCACCGAGTTGAACTGGCCTTCGGAGCGGACCGTCATCAGCATTAGCTCGTTGTCGTTGAGTGCGGCTTTGATGGGGATCGGTGTGACGTGGAACTTGGCCTTGCCGCTGGGTGTGGGAAAAGTGCCGGCGTGGAGCGCGCGGCCGGGGATGGAGAATTCCTTTTTCGTTGCATCGATTTTTGCGACTTCGGCATAGTCGGGGATGAGCCGGGCGATCAGTTCGCGGATTTTGCTGTGGCTTTGGAGTGAGCTCCAATCGACGGGGCCGCTTGGGCCTAAGATTCGCTGCCCGAGGGTGGCTAGGATCGAGACTTCGCTGCGGGGGCCTTTGTAGCGCGCTTTGCCGCCTTCGCTGTAACGGACGAAGCTGAACATCGATTCTTGGGTCGTGGGCTCGGGCTCTTCATCGCGCGGGAGGACCGGGAGAATGAGTGTCTCTTTCCCGAGTCCCCAGGCGTGGCCTGTGTTGAGGGTTGTCGAAAGATAGGTCACATGCTTGAGGCTCTTGATTGCTTTGGTGGCGTAATCTGCGTCGGGATTGCTGCCATAGAGATTGCCGCCGAGGCAGAGGGCGGCGTCCATTTCGCCGCGATGAGCGGCTTCGACGCAGGCCATCGTGTCGAGGCCCGGTGATTTCGGCGCCTCGATCTTGAGTTCTTCCTCAAATCGTTTCAACAGCGCCGCTTTGAGCACCGGCGTTACACCGACGGAGCCGATTCCTTGCACGTTGCTGTGACCACGTATTGGCATTAGCCCGGCAGGGGCTCGTCCGACCATTCCGCGCAACAGGGCGAGGTTGACGATGGCCTGGACATTTTGCACGCCGTGGAGGTGGTGCGTGATTCCCATGGTCCAGCCGAAGATTGCGTTCTTCGCGCGGCAATAGGTTTCGGCGGCTTCTTCAATCTCTTTTTGGGCGACGCCGGAATCGCGAACGATTTGGTCCCAGTTCGTTGCTTTTACTTGTTCGATGTAGGCAGCCGATCCTTCGGTGGAAGCGTCGACGAACGCGCGGTCTTCGCCCGACTTCGCGAGGACCGCTTTGGCCATGCCTGTTAAGAGGGCAATGTCGCCGCCGATGTGAGGCTGGATATATTGGCTGGCGATTTCGCTGCCGAAGAAAAGGCTGCGGACGTCGCTCGGGACGCGGAACTTGGTGAGGCCGAGTTCCTTCGCGGGGTTGATGACGATGATTTTGCCGCCGCGACGGCGGATTGTCATGAGGTTGCGAAGCAGCCGCGGATGATTCGACGCGGGATTGCCGCCGATGAGGATATAGAGGTCGGCCTTGTCGACATCTTCGAGTTGCACGGTGCCGGTGCCGACTCCGATGCTGCTCCCGAGACCGACGCCGCTTGCCTGATGACAGTAATAAGAACAATTGTTGACGTAGTTCGTGCCGAAGACGCGAGAAAAGAGTTGCAGCAGGAATCCAGCTTCGTTCGAAGAGCGGCCACTGGCGTAGAAAAAGCTGCGTTGCGGGCCGGCAGCTTTGAGGGCGGCGATTGTTTTTTCGAGCGCCTCGTCCCAGGAGATGACGCGGTAGTGCGTGTCGCCGGGGGCGGCGTAGATCGGGTCGACGATGCGCCCGCAGTACTCGAGTTCGCGCGGCGAGAGGGCGCGAAGTTCGTTGATGCCGAATTTGGCGAAAAACTCGGGCTTGATACCGGCCTGCATGTCGGAGGCCATGGCTTGGAATGACTTTTTGCAGACCTCGGGAAAGTGGCCGCCTTCGTTGACCATGCCGCCCAGTTGGCCGCCCATGCCGAGCGCGCATGTCTTACAGGCGTTCTTCGATCGCATTGCCGACCAGAGTTTCCAGAGGCCGACTCGCCGCCCGATCTTGAGCGAATAGAGAATGGCCCGAAACCCGCCGCCTGCGTTCACACGCCTCATGATGCCTCATCCAAAAATAGTTGCGCCGCTTCAACCTCTTATTGTAACGTTCGAGTAACTCTTTGCGGGGGCTTTGGTTGGGACGACGGCGGTTCGAAATTGGCTTGTTTTTGTTGGTGGCAATGGTGGCAACGGCGGCAATCTCTCGTGCTGGTTGGCAATGGTGGCAAGGTTGCTGGCCTTGCTGGCCAAAAGCTGCACTCACGGCGTTGCTGGCCAGCAGTGGCCATGTCGAAATGGTTGTGGAAATTCGGGTTTTTGGCGTCGTGAAATTGTAGAGGGGGAGTGGCGCCATTTGGTGGTGAAAATTTGATGAATTTTCTACTGACCGCAGAAGTCGTGGGTTTTCGCAGAGGCGAATGTGCGACGCATTTCGATGTGGGGTACGACCAACTTCGGGCGCCCACGGGGCCGGATCGCATCAAATCAATGCGCCGTGTTTAGAGAGCAAAAACTGATTGACCGGATTGTTAAGTCGATCGTCTTTGGCATTTTTTGCACTCGAAACTTTTTGCACTCGAAACACAGCCACCCGTCGTTTACCCGTTACTTTCCTCCTCCTCTTCTGGAGTCATGGCTTCGTCGAGGCGGAATTTCTTGAGTAGAGTACGACGATCGTGCTTTTTTGCGCCTTTGATAGTGAAGAACTTTTCGAGATCCTCGAATGGCGTTTCGTGACTCAGAAGCCAGACGGCGCCGTCTGCGAAAAGGACGTGAAAACCACTCGGGTGGATGCTGGAGATTCCTTTGCCATCCTTCGCGTTGATCGTGCGGGGCATGTTACGGATATCGAAATCGCCTGGCTGCATCCAGTGAAGGCCTGAGTTGCGTGTTTCAACCACGATGATCGTATCGGATTCGACATCCTCTATAGCGCGAGGCAATTCATCTTTTCCATCGCCAAACGCGGTATTTGGCCCAGTGATTGCGAGGAGTTGTGTCGTTGACGGTATGTCGGCGGGATTTCGTGGGTCGCCAAGGCGACCTTTCCAACCCAAGTGAGCAAACGGATTGGAGGCGCCCCGCCACGTAGCGTTGGCTTCATCAGTCCACGGCAGTTCGTTCCATTCCAAACCCAGCATGTGCATATCTGTGAACGGGGCGATTGCGAAACGCCAGCTAGAAGTTGCTGGCCCATCAGGATCGTATTTGCTGGGGATTTGGAATGTTGATGACTTGGGATCGTACGTACTTCGATGGGATGGATACGGCAGGCGCTGATAT
This sequence comes from Pirellulaceae bacterium, assembly GCA_046595915.1. GTDB lineage: Bacteria > Planctomycetota > Planctomycetia > Pirellulales > Pirellulaceae > JBKJSI01. The sequence goes on along the minus strand of JBKJSI010000864.1, from coordinate 1,870 downwards.
GTGGTGCTGTAGTTGTCCAGAGCCAAACTGATTTCTAGCCAATTTTGTGAAGTCTCAAGCCGAGTGAGTTCGGTCTTCGCGTTCATGTAATAGAGATTGGCAGCGAACCAGATTCCCGCTAAGGCGGCGAGCCCGATGACTGCCCCCGCTATCCAGCGCCTTGAAGACTTCTTTGCTCCGGTTGAAGTGCTGGCTGGGGTTGGCGATATTTCTTGAGTCATACTCATCCTCAATTGGCAATGAAATGATCGGCGCAACTCTTCTAGCTTTTAGGAACAACCGCGAAATGGCAACGGTCACACTACTGGTGGGCGGTCGAGGTCGGAATAGGGGTAATAGCCAGCGAGTTTGAGTTTTTCGATTAGCGTATCGCCGCCATTTTGGCGGGCGAAATCCATTTCTGCGCGGTGGACCTCCATGATGAGCATCAGACCGAATGGGACGGGTTCGTCCATTTTGTAGCCGTCAAAGATCAGGCACTTGCCGCCGATCTCTTCCATGTCCTTAGGAAACTCACAAGTCTCATTGGGATTCAACTTCGCTTGAGCGCTGTAAGGCGCCATGCAATTGAGGATCGCATTGATGGAATGGTGGGCTTTGCCAAATGGAGATTTGCTTCGGGAATCATCGAGGGCAATCGGATGGCGAGTGAACATCACGAATTCATAGGTCTCGAACTGGTCATTGGACGAGCCTTCGGCGGGTGCTTCGGAGAGTTCTTTGGTTGCGATGCCCGTTCCCTCGATGCCATGGGGATAGTAGTAGAGGTCGAGTCCGCCTCCGATCGCGTAGGGAATGATCGCATGCATGACCATGTCATGTTCGGCGCCTAGGATCGCTTGCATGATCTCGCTTTTGTATTCATACCACTCGTCAAGGGAGTCCGATTCTGACTCGTCTTCGCTGGCCATAAGAACGCTCCGAGAAGATGAATGCCTTTGTCTGGTTGAAATCACTGAACGTGAGAGGCGAGAGTGCCGCCTATACTAAGCAATCCGCATTTCGTCGTCAGCTAAGGCCGAGCGGGTTTTCGAAAGGATTTGGCGGACCGAACGAACCGCAGTCCGGGCGGCAATCGATGCGATAGCTTGCTCCTAATGACTGTGGTCAACTCAGCGTGGAGGAAGCCCCCGACCTCGTGCGCCCGCGTACTTTAGGAAATGCTCAGACGTTCGGTGATCTTGAAAGCGGGTTTTGACGAGTGGATAATGAAATCGAGCGGGCTGTGCTTGCCGTTTCGCGTCTTGAGGGTCCAGAAATGATTACTACTCCCTCGCCGACCCAGTGGAGAGTAAGTCGTGGCGAGTATGACCGACTTGGGGAACTTGGTTTTTTTACTTCCAAGCGAGTTCAGCTGATCAATGGGCAGGTGATTGAAATGAGCCCGATGGGGGCTCCGCACGCGACATCTGTCTCGCTGTGCGACGCAATCGTAACGCGAGTTTTTGGCGACGGCTTCTTTGCTCGGTGCCAGTTTCCGTTCGTGGTTAACGATTGGTCTGAACCCGAACCCGATATTGCAGTTGTCAAAGGAACGCCGCGCGACTTCAGTGAGTCGCATCCAACGACTGCGGAGTTGATCATCGAAGTAGCCGATTCGTCGCTAGAACTTGATCGAGACGTGAAATCGGTGCTTTATGCAAAAGCGAACGCCCAGGAATACTGGATTGTTGACGTTATTGGGCGCTGCGTGGAAGTGTTTCGGGAGCCCGATGAGACGGCGGGTGTATATCGAAGCCGGAAAGTGTTTGCGGAGGGTGCGATCCACTCCCTGCGCGTTTTACGCGGCGATTTTTGCGGGGGTTTTCGGGATTTCCACGGGAGTTGCGGTTTCGCGTTGACGTAGCGCCAAGCGATAGACTTTTTCCCA
>JBKJSI010000293.1:0-5478 GCA_046595915.1 Pirellulaceae bacterium | reverse complement strand
GGAAGCCGCGTCGTATAACGCCGCACTCTGCAACGATGTGAAAAAAGTACTTGGTGAGCATCCCGCCATGCTTTCCAGAATCGACGAGATTATTTTCGCCGCATCGAAGAACGAATCTCGCGCGGAGTGGGCTGCGGAGGCGCTACGCGAATTCGACAATCTGGCTCGTGTACTAGCGGAACATGAGTCGCAGGAAACGATCATTCTAGAAAAAAGCTTGCCAGATGCGTAATCCTCCGATTCTGTGATACGCTGACTCGCTCCGAATTACCATTCAAATAACCTTTCGAGACCACTTATGATCACCGCCAAAAAAACGCCGCTACTGGTCGTTGCTCTTCTTCCCTTGGCGGTCCTGCTTTCAGCCGCCGCGCCGCAGGATGAACAAAAGCCGATTAGCCGGGCGACTTTTATGCGGACGAAGCTGATGCACGCTCAAAAGGTGCTCGAGGGAATTGCCAAGGAAAATTACGACGAAGTTGCCAAGAGTTCTCAAGCAATCAGCTTATTGACGCTGGAGGAACAGTGGAATGTGATTACCACCGAAGAATACTTGCGACAAAGTCGGGCTTTTCGCGATGCGGCGGATTCCCTCACCGAGGCCGCCAAAGCCCGCAACATGGACGCGGCCTCCTTAGCCTATGTTGATATGACCTTGAGTTGCGTAAAATGCCATAAGCAACTTCGTGCGAAAACTAAGGCCGTCGATAAGAAGTGATTGGATTGGCTGTTTTCGGTCAACAAGGCAAATAAGCAATTAGCAAAGGACTTCACCATGGCCTACACCCCCAAGAAGAGCGTTCTGGTACCGATTGACTTTTCTGATCGTTCTTTCGAGGCGCTCGATACGGCGCTCGAGATGGCGGAGTCGCCTGCTGCGGTACACGCTGTCTATGTCATGCTGGATCTGAGCCCGATGGAGCCGGGCGAAATTTGGGGAACGATCGATATTGCAAGCCGCACGAAAGCCGCTCAGGAATCGCTGAAGAAAAGACTCTCCGCGCCGAAGTATCAGGGCATTCAGTGTTCGGTTGAGTTTGGCGATCCATCGACAATGGTGACTCAGGTCGCCAAGCGCGAGAATACGGAGCTGATTATCTTGACCAGCCACGGGCGCACGGGGCTTTCGCATTTGCTAATCGGCAGTGTTGCGGAACGCATTGTTCGCATGGCCCACTGCCCCGTTTTGGTGCTGCGGAAGTAGAATCGGGCGGTCTCGCAGACCTCTCTGATAGCGACTTTTAGGCCATGACTGATCAACCTTCCGCTTCCAAATGGGAGGCACGCCTCACGCTGGCACGACAGATTGCCGTGGAAGCGGGCAAATTGACGCTGCGATATTTTCAAGACAGTGACCTGCGCGTCGAGCGAAAGGCTGATAGTTCGCCGGTAACGATTGCGGATCGTGAGGCTGAAGAGCTCTTGCGAGATCGCATTCGAGTGGCTTTTCCGCGCGATGGAGTCTTGGGCGAAGAATTTGGTGAGACGCTGGGTGAGAGTGGGGTGCGTTGGATTCTCGACCCGATCGATGGGACAAAGTCATTCATCACCGGCGTGCCTCTGTATGGAACGATGGTGGGCGTTGAATTTGAGAAACAATGCCCAGTTGGTGTGGTTTACATACCAGGCCTTGATGAAGGTGTCTTTGCCCAAACGGGCACTGGGGCGTATTGGTTTCGCGGCGGCCAACCGCCGCAGAAGTGCTCTGTATCGCAGACTTCAGTTCTTTCCAGGGCGACTTTTGTGACGTCGCAGGTAAGCACGTTTGCCGCCCGAGGGGCTTTGCCGGCTTACCTTGAAATCGAACGTCGCTCGCAAATGACTCGAACCTGGGGCGACTGCTATGGTTATTTGCTGGTCGCCACGGGGCGCGCCGACTTGATGATCGACCCGATCTTCAATGTCTGGGACGCAGCGGCGATTCAGCCGATCATCGCGGAAGCGGGCGGAGTTCTCACGGATTGGACAGGTGAGGAAACGATCCACGGCGGCGAAGGGGTGGCATGTAACCGCAAACTGCTGCCTGAGGTGCTGGAAATCCTCAGTGTATTCAAGGCCAGCTAAAGCACTGCTAGCGGCTCTAGTTTTTCGTCTTGCGGGCCGATATTGCCTGGAGTATTTCAGTCTGACTAGGCGCAAGCCGCAGTCTTCAAACGAAGATCATGTTCAGGGAAATACCCCGTTTTTGTCGCGCGTAGGGATTGTGCGCGGCATTCGACTTTGGCGTGGGACGAGTGGGTCGTCCAATGCTGGCCAGAGCCGAGCGGCGATTTCCCCACTCGTCGCCCCTTCGCGGCGAATTGGGAACCCGCAGCCCCATGAGCAAGGAATAGGGATGTTGTTTCGTTACTCCGGCGCATTGCATGACGAGGCCCCGATCAGCCGCACAGCCATTGAGACGATTGTGCGCCGCTCTACTGGCGGGCGGATTTATACGATCGAGCTTTCGGCCGATTCCACCAGGTCGGAAGGCGTTTACGACGCACGTGTCGCCCAAATGGCGGCGATGAACCGGACCGTGGGCGTCTGTCGCGGCGTTTCCCGTGAAGATGTGCTGCGAAAAGCCGCCGCGCTGATTGACGCGGCTATCCCTTCTGCGTTACCAAAGGCGGCATAAGCCCGTCGCTGCGGGCGCACTCCTCGCATGCGAGCCGAAAAAATGCCGACTGTTTTCAGCAAGATCATCGCCCGTGAGATTCCCGCCAAGATTGTCTTTGAAGACGAACTGGTGATGGCGTTTCATGACATCCATCCGCAGGCGCCGATCCATATTTTGATCGTGCCGAAGAAGGAAATCGTTTCGTTGGCGACCTGTACCGATGAGGATGCGCCGCTGCTCGGCCACATGCAAAACGTGGCCCGAATGGTGGCAAAGCAGCTGGGACTAGAAAACGGTTACAGGCTCGTGACCAACATCGGAACGGATGGCGGTCAGACGGTGGGACATCTGCATTATCATTTGCTGGGGGCGCGGCCACTCGGTTGGCCGCCGGGTTAGTTTGGCACGGTTGCGCTCGCGGCCCATCGTTCTAAGCAAGATCGCACGAACGCGTTGACTTGCTTGCCGCGGGTTAGTGAAATCAGATGCCCGCCGCCTTGGATGATTTCGTCTGGGCGCGCGAGTGAGATGGGGAACACAAAATCGCGGTTGCCGTGGATTTGGAAGATCGGGCAATCGAGCTCTGGTGCGGATTTCCACTTGAAGACTTGTTCGATCGACCAACGGAGCGTTTGCGGATCGGCTTGGCGGAATTGGCGGATGACGCCTGCGTAGACGTCTGACCAGAGTGGAATTGCCGCGGCGAGCCACTGAATCCATGAGATTGGCAGCAGGGGTAATAGCGGAAGAAAGGGGCGCATCGCGCGCAATCGCCAAGGCAATGCGGATGGGCTGCGGACGCTGGCAATCAAGATCACGCAGCGCGGCTTCAGGATTTTTGCAACCTCTAAGGCGATGATCCCGCCAAAGGAGACGCCGCCGATCGCTTCCGCACCGAGCGGGCGCAAATCTTCGGCGAGTCGTTCGCAATAACCGGCCAGCGACTCTCTTGCCATTGGACGCGGCCACGGCGGAATTACTACGTTAGGAAACGCCAATCTCTGAGGTTGCAAAATAGATTCATCCGCCGCCATGCCTGAAAACAGGATGAATGGTAACTCGGTCATACGTGCCTTCGTCTTGTCGCCAAACGTCATTCGACGACGATATTGTAGGTCGTCGCCTTTTTCAATTCTCGGTTCCGCATTACGATCCCACCATGGTCGCCAATTTCACTCAGCCGTATTACAAAGCCCAAGAGGCTTATCGCCAGGCAACGACTCCTGAAGAGGAGCTCGCCGGGCTGCAATGGATGCTTACTGAGATTCCCAAGCACAAGGCGTCCGAAAAGCTTCAGTCCGAACTCAAGCAGAAGATTTCGGAAGCGAAGAAGGATGTCGAGAAGGCCAAGAGCGCCAAGAAGACCGGCGTGGGGCTTAAAATCCCTCGGCAGGGGGCTGGGCGGGCGGTGATTATTGGCGGGCCTAATGCGGGGAAGAGTCAGTTGCTTAAGTCGCTGACGAGGGCGACGCCGGAGGTGGCGCCTTATCCCTTCACGACGCGCGAGCCGCAGATTGGGATGATGGCGTTTGAGGATGTGAACATTCAGCTCATCGATACGCCGCCGATTACCAAGGATTATTTCGAGTCGAACGTGCTGGGGCTGATGCGTGGCGCCGATGTCGTGCTGCTGATGGTGGATCTGGGGGCGGATGAGGGGATCGATCAGCTGCAGGAAGTGCTCGATCGGCTCAAGGAAGGGAAGACGCGGCTGGCGAAGGAATCGTATCTCGACGAGGAAGACCTGGGCGTTTCTTATACGCACACGTTGCTGCTGCTCAATAAGATCGATGCCGAAGCGGGGACGGATCGGCTCGCGATTCTCGATGAGATGATTCCGCTCGACTTGGAACGCTTCCTGATCTCCGCCGAAACGGGGCAAGGGATCGATGCGCTGCGCGAGCGGATCTATCGGGCGCTCGATGTGGTGCGGGTCTATACCAAGTCGCCGTCGAAGAAAGAGGCGGATTACGACAAGCCCTATACGATTCGCCGCGGCGGCACGCTGATTGAAATTGCGGAGCTCGTTCATAAAGATTTGGCGACGAATTTTAAGCATGCGCGGGTTTGGAGTACTTCGCTGCAAGGGGTGTCGACGCTGAAGGGGGACTATGTTGTGCATGATAAGGATGTGGTGGAGATTCATGTGCAGTAAGGGGGAAGGGAGTAGGCAGTTGGCCATGGGGAGTTGGTGGCGACGGTGGCGGAGGTGGCGCTCTCTCGTGGTAGGTGGCGGAGGTGGCGGTCGGTGGCGGGTAGAGTGGTTGGCTTGCGGCGGAGGTGGCTGGCTCTTGTGGCACTTGGCTGCAGCTTCCCGTCGGTGGTCGATTTCAGACGTGGTTGCCAATGAGCGTATCGATGATGGCGGTGAGCGTTTCTTCGGGGGCGCGGAGACGCCCCTGGGGAAGGAGAGGAAGGCGTTTCTGGGTTGCATGGCCTGAACTCCGTTGGAAAGGGCCCTGGCGATGCGCTGGGCCTACGGAGTCCATCTTTGCAGGAGAGTGGCGCCATTTGGTGCGCTATTTTTTAATTATTTTTACTTTTTTAACCGCTGAGGGCGCAGATAGCGCGGAGGGGGAAGAATTTGGCTGGCGGGTGCGGGTGTTTTGGGGGGATTGCCGCTGCTTTTGAGGAGATGCTTGGTTTAATGGCTTTTGCAGGGCCTTAGTTGTCGAGTACGACCAAACAGGCGACACTGGGGGAACTCCACTGCGAATACCAGATTAGTGCGTTCGAGCCGCCACTTCATTTTGCTGGGGAACTTAGCTGGACAGCGCCATGTTCTATTTATTTTCGTGACGTAAGTGGTTTGTCAATGAAGAGTTATTGATGTTGACGCGAGCTTGAAAAAGAGACGACCTTCCGTGTGCAAAAATGTT
>JBKJSI010000226.1:0-9296 GCA_046595915.1 Pirellulaceae bacterium | reverse complement strand
CGCTTTAGCGCCCCGCGATAGAACGGAAACGCCAGCGTGAGCTGCGCAAAAATCGCGATCCCCGCTTGAATCCAATAGCTGGTTTGATGATCGATCGGCGCCCACATCGCCGCAAATTGCATCGCCAAGAGGACCAGACCGATGACCGATCGCGATAACCAACCTCGCGAAACCGCACTTTCGACCTTAAGCTTTTCAGCCTGCCCTTCGCGAACCGACTTCAGCGCCTTCGCCGAATACCCGGCCCCTTCAATCGCCCGCACAAGCGCGTCGGGATTCACCTTCGCCGAATTATAAGCAACAGATGCCTGCCCCGAAGCCAAATTCGCCCTCGCCCGCGCGACGCCCGAGAGCTTCAGCAGCGGCTGCTCCACCCGCGCCACGCAAGACCCACAGTCCATCCCGCCCACTTGGAGCGTGATATGCGAGAGGTGTATTGAAGGTTCGTCAGGCGGAGGCTGATCTACGAAATGGCTCAGCGCTTCGTCGCGCGGCGCCAAACCAAGTTCCACAAACTCCTTCGCCATGTAAACTCCCAAAATCGATCCTGAACCTCGTTGCCAATTGTTGACGTAACGCCGCGATTAGTCCACGGCTAGCGCCAGCGGAGGACTCCCTGCGCGCCTACAATATTGCCGCCATAATGGCTTTCGCATCAAGCACAACCGAATTGCAAATAGCCGAGCGATTGCATGACCGAAGTTCTAAAGCACCTAATCGCCGAAGTAATCTCCATCGGCGACGAACTCACCACCGGCCAGCGCCTCGATACCAACAGCCAATGGGTCAGCCAGCGCCTTGGCGAACTCGGTGTGACCACCGTCTACCACACGACCGTCGCCGATGACCTGGCGGCGAATTTGCGTGTATTCCGTGCAGCAGTCGAACGGGCGGATATTGTCATTGCCACTGGCGGCCTCGGTCCCACCGCCGATGACCTCACTCGCGAAGTCCTGGCCGAAGTGAGCGGCTCGCACCTCGAGCTTCGCGAGGAAGTCCTCGCACAGATCAAATTGCTCTTTTCGCGCCGCGCCCGTGAAATGCCCGAGCGCAACCGCGTTCAGGCGCAGTTCCCCCAAATCGCGAAAGTGATCCACAACCCGCACGGCACCGCCCCCGGCGTCGACATTGTCATCGCTCGAAAAAATGGTCCTGGCGCCGGGCGCGTCTTCGCCCTCCCCGGCGTCCCCGCCGAAATGGAGGAAATGTGGAATCTCACCGTCGCCCCGGAGATCATCGCGCTCCAAGGCGCCGAGCGCCCCGTGATTGTCACTCGTGTTCTAAAAATCTTCGGCGCCGGCGAAAGTGAAGTCGAGCGCATGCTCCCCGACATGATCCGCCGCGGCCATGTGCCCACGGTCGGCATCACCGCCAGCAAGGCAACGATTTCGTTGCGGATGGTTGCCAAGGCGGCGGCGCGCGAGATTTGTGATTCGCAAATCGACTGCGCGGAGAAGACGATTCGCGAGTGCCTCAAGTCGCTGATTTATGGCGAGGGGGAAGAAGAGCTGCAAGATGTCCTCCTTCGCGAATTGGCCAAACGTCGCCTCACTCTCAGCGTCTGCGACTGGGGCAGCGGCGGAATGCTCGGCCACTGGCTCGCAACCGCCGCCCAGTCTCACCCCGGCGTCCTACGCGGCGGACTCCTCATTCACGACCGCGCCATGCTTGCCCGCCAATTACCGCAGTCCGACCGCGCCGCTGCCGAACACGGCCTTTACACCGAAGAATTCGTCGCCGCTTTAGCCCAAGAAACTCGCGCCCTACTCGATACGGATCTTTGCATCGCACTCGGCCCTTTCCCAGAGCTCGACATTAGCCCGCCGCTCCCCTTCGCATTCGCGGTCGCCTCCCGGGAAAAATGTATCTCCAAAACTGCTGCCCACGCCGGCCACCCCGAATTCGTCATCCAACGAAACTGCAAAGCGGCGATGAATCTCTTACGTTTAGAACTTAATGCCGAACGACTCCCCTAGGGCAGGAAATGCCATTCGTCTCTAACTCGTACTCAACTGTTTTCGGAATCAAAGCTCGTTATTTCGAGCAGGAGTACGAGTACCGCTTCGCTGAGTACGAGTACGAAAAGAGGCGGCGACTCACTTCGGCGCCTCAAATGTCGCCATCGACTGCCCCTGGTCATTCCACACCCGCAGCACACCATCTTGCCCGCCGGCGATGATCGTTTTGCCGTCAGCGGAGACGCCGAGGCTGTACATGTAATCGGCGGCGCCGCCGAGATCGCGGATTCCGCCGCCATTGCTGGAGTTTTTCATGCGGACGGCGTTGTCGCCGGAGGTCGTCACCACCTGATCGGTGAGGCCGACGAAACGAACCGTGTTCACTTCCTTGGTATAGCCCGGAATTGTGCGGACCTGGTCGCCGTTACGGGCGTCCCAGACCTTGATCACCATGTCGGCGCCGCTCGTGGCGAGCATGCGCCCGTCGGCGCGCCATGTGACGCCGAGGACATAGTGCGTGTGCCCTTCGAGCGGGCGGATTAGTTTGCCTTCGGCGACGCTAAAGATTTTGGCAAAACGATCGCTTCCGCAGGTGGCAATGCTCGCGCCATCGGGGGAGAAGGCAACCGCGTTGATCGTATCGCTATGGGCTTCGGGGACCGCTTTGACGAGCTCGCCATTTTCGACGTTCCAAATCTTGAGTTCGCCCGAGCGGCTTGGTTCGCCGCCGCCGGATGCAAGCCATTTGCCGTCAGGGCTGAAGTCGAGGGCGAGAACGCGATCGACCAAAATTCCGGGTTGCTCGACGCCGCCAATCGTTCGCTCCAACGTCCAAGCAACGCTCGACCCGTGCAAGACCGTCTTGGCGTCCGGGCCGCAGAGGGCAATGCGATCTTCAGTTGTCGCCAAGAGGCTTTTGGGCGCCGAGATGCCGCTGGGAAGCACTTCCAAGGCCGCGCCGCTCAAAACATCCCAGGTGAAAAGATCACCTGCTTCGGTGGCGGTGACGATGGTTTGGCCATCGCGCGTGAAGGTCGCTAAGAGCATGGGCTTATCCGCCAACGCGGATTGCTTTTTCACCTCTTCGAATTCGGCGCCGCGTTGCTTGCGGGCTTCTTCTTTTTCCGCGACGACTTGTTGAGCTACGGGAAGGGCCTTCGTTGCGCGGTCGAGTGATTCCTTGCCGCGTTCGAGACTGCGGTTGGCGGTCTCGAGACCGCGTTCAGCGCCGATGACGTCATCTTTGGCCTTGTTCGCGGGCGCTTCCAGCTGTTTTGCTTTGTCCATCGCCGCTTTGGCTTCTTGCGTGGCTTTGTTGAGCGCAGCTTCGGCGGCGGCTTTGGCTTCCTTGGCGGTCTTCAGCGCGGCCTGGGCATCGGTGACTGCTTTGGCGGCGGCGGCACTCGCTTCGGTCGCGGCTTTTTCTTTGGCAGCGGCTTCAGCAGATGCAGCTTCGGCTTTGGCGACCGCTTCCTTCGCGGCGGCATCTTCGGGCGCGGCGGCAAGTGCGGCTTTTGCTTTTTCCAAGTTCGCGACCGCTTCTTTGGCGGCGTTCTGCGATTGCGTAAGGGCATCGATGGCGCTTTTGGCGACGGCTTCTAGCGGAGGCACAGCGGCTTCGGATTTGGTTGCGACTTGATCGGCGGCTTCTTTGGCTTTCGTTGCTTCTACCTGAGCGGCAGCGGTTTGAGTCGCGGCGACATCAGCGGCGGCCTTCTCTTCAACCGGCTTTTTCGCCGCCTCTTTTTTGGCTGTCAGCTCCGTTTCGGCTTTGCCTTTGGCTTCCGTGACCTTTTTGAGATTCTCTTCTTCTTCCTTCTTCTCTTTTTCGGCCTGTGCTAGGTCTGCTTTGGCGTTGCCGATCGCTTGATCGGCTTTGGTCACGAGTCTTTCCGATGAGGCAGTGGAATCCTGGGTTCGCAGATCGCCCTTGAGCTCTGCGACCATTTTCTTGTCGCTGAGTCTCCAGAGTTTCGTGGCTCCACCACCGAGCGTTACAAAGTGCTGCCCCGTTGGCTGGATGGCCATTGCACTGATCGCCGCGCCGTGTCCAAGGGTATGCGGAGTTTCGCCGCTGACGATGTTGGTGATTCGCAGCTGACCATCTTGGCCAGCGCTGACGACTTCATCACCGGCGAGGGCGGCGAGCGATTGGAAGGAATTCGGCGGAAGCTTGATTTCTTTTTGAACTATCAAGCTCTCTGGCGCGGCAGCTGCGTCGGCAGGCAACGCCGCACGGTCGTACACTCGGAGTGAGCCATCTTCAAAGCCGAGCACCACCCGCGCGCCGCCGGAGGCGATGACGCCGGACTTCGCGGGCGCAGCAAGAGGAAGGTGAACGAGCGGCGTACCATCTTCGACTTTGTAGAGATGGCCGACTTTCTCGGTCTGGACCACTAGCAGTTCTTTTCCATCGGGCGAGAAGTCGATTGAGCTAATCGCTCCGCCGGGTGAGGTGATTTTTCGCAACGGTTTGCCGCCGATTGCGGCATAGAGTGAAATCACTCCGGCGCCATCGGCCAAAGCGACGAACTGGCCGTCGCGCGATGTTGTCGAGGCCATCAGCGCCGCGGGAGCCTCTTCAAAAGAGCCCAAGGGCTTGGGCGTCTGCTTTTTCCAAAGGTTGATCGTGCGGAAACTCCCTGATGCAAGGCGATCTCCGCTGGGTGAAAAGGCGAGTGATTCGACGAAGTCGAGGTGGGCGACGCCGGGGTTTTTGTACACGCCGCTGGCGATCAGCGCGGGGTCGGTGAGGCGGCCCAAGTCGCGTTTGGATGGCAAATGATGAACGAAGATCTGATTCGCCCGTGCGGCGGCGGCATAACGGCCGTCGCTGGTGATCGCGGTCGCGTAGATGGGGCGGAACTTTTCGGGGAGTGCTTGCCAGGCGATCGGCTTGGGGGCGCTGACTGTTCCGGTTCCGCCTTGGTCGATCCAGAGCTTCAAGAGGCCGAGTTCGTCGGGTAACAACTTCTTGGCGCCGACCGTGTTGGTGGCGGGCGGCATGTAGGGTTCTTCTTGATAGGCGGCGAGCTTGAGCAGATAGCTTTCGAGTCCCTTGCCCGCGACGATCGATGCGCCGGACGCGCCGCCCTTGGTGATCGCTTGTGGAGTTTCGAGAATCAGATCGTTTTCATGCTTGGACGAATTGTGGCAGGCGAGGCAATTGCGACGCAGAATCGGCAAGATTTCCTTTTCAAAATCAACGGGGCCGTCATGCTTGAGCTCGGTGATTCTCGTTCCTTCCGGCTTTGCTTCGGTTGGTTTCACCTCAGTAGGCTTTGCGGTTTCTTGAGCGGATGCACCCACTGTAATTACGGTGAGGGCTGCGGCGATGGCGATGAGTCGGGTTGAAAGTCGAAGCGACATGGGCGTTTCCTTGAGGCGGGCGATTCGAGCGGCAAGTGCTGGTGGGACCGGAGGGCGAAGTGAAAGAACTAGGGCGTGGGCTTGATAACTTTGAGGAGCAGAGGCTGCTCGGTTGTCACATCGAGGTTGTTGAATTTCGATTTGAGTTTGAGTTTTACGACGAGATCGCCGGATGGTGCATCCGCGGCGAGTTTGCAGATCATTTTTCCTTCGCCGACATCTTTTCCGAGTGTCACTTTTTCAGCGGAAACGCCTTTGGCGCCGTTGGGGAATTCGAGCGTAGCCTCGATATCACTGTCGAAGCCAAATTTTCGTGAGACTTTGAAAGCTAACTCGGCTTGCGTGTTTGGCGCGCTGGAGAGTTGCGAGGGAACATAGTCGACGAAGATTGGCGATGCGTGAATTCTCACCAGCGCCGGGCTGCTAAGGACCGCGAAGTTGAGATCCTTAGGTTGATTGAAGTTCTTGATGTCGCCGACTTGCTTATCGATCGCTTGTTTGTACTGCTGTACTCGCTGGGCTTTTTCCTGCGAGGCTTTCATGGCGGCTTCGGATGCCTTTTGAGCCGCATCGAGCGCGGCGAGTTTTTCATCGCGCTCTTTGGTGAGCTTGGCGCCTTCGTCCATCGCGGCTTTCGATTCCGCTAGGAATTTTGCGGCGGCATCGTTTGCAGCCTTCGCCGCCTCGGCGGCTTGCTTGAGCGACTCATTGGCTGCATCGGCTTCTTGTGACTTGACCGCTTGCTCCATCGCGGCTTGTTTTTGCTTGGCGTCATTCTCGGCTTGCGTAAACGCTTGCGTGCGTTTGGTCGATTCGGCTTTCGCTTCGTCGGCGAGACGCTTGCCTTCGGCGAACTCGGCCTTCGATTTCTCTAAGGCGGCCGTCGCGACTTTTCCTTCTTCGCCGACCTGCTCGATCTTCTTTTGCGCGGCGGCTTGGGAGGCTTCGACTCGGGTGATGGCATCAGGATTACGCGCGAATTTCGTTTTCGTTTCGCCGCGAAGGGTAACGGCATAAATGCCGGGCCGCGTATTGGCCACATTCAGCGGAGCAATGATCTTACCCTCGGCTACATCGCCCGCGAGATTGGCTTCTTGCGGCTTTACTTGTCCCGGTAAGCCGAGTGCGGTGAACTTGATATTCTCTTTGAAATCGGCTTGGCGGCCGACTTTGACGGGGATTTCGAGGTTGGCGCCAAGGCTGGTCTCAATGACCGGGGCAGCGCTGGCCTGGCCTGTGGCAGGAAGATTGAAACGATCGGTGACGGCGATCATGTAGTCGCGCGAGACTCGGAATGCGCCTGGGTCGGCGTCGCGGTTGTCGGTACCGCGAGTAATCGCTACGCAGCGGGCTTCGCGGTCGCATTCGACGCCATCGATTTCGGCTGTGGCGATGAATCTTAGTCGCGCGATCGATGCAGACGCGTCTTGAGCAGCGATCAGGGTCAGCACGCCATTTTCTTGGCCATTGCCGATGACGATGTCTTTGCAGATCACACCGGCGGGCAAGCCTTCGGCATGGATGCGAACTTCGCCTTGCATTCCTTCTAGGCGGTCGATGACGACTTGAGCCGTCGCTGTGCCTCCGCGCGGCAAAAATGTCGTCGCAGCGCTCATTTGATTGGGCTGCAAGCCTAGTGTCAGTGGATAGACCGCAGCGCGGAAGTCGGGTTCCTTCATTTCGACCCGCATGCGATAGGGACGTGGCAGGCGCCAGCCCCGATCGGCATATTGGTTGATCACGCGAATGCGAACTCGCATCGCCTCGCCGGGGGTGAAATCGATGCTTGGGTCATCAGAAGTCAAATCGAGCGCGACTTGGCGACGATTGCCAGAACGCGGTTCATCGTCGACGCGGTTGAGGTTTTGGATTTGCTCCTTGCCATCTTTGTCTTTGGTCACTCGCTCCAGCACCAGCGTCGGATCGGTCTCCCAGCCGAGTCGATTGGACTGAACTTCGATGCTGTAGGCCTTGCCGCCAATTGCATCGAACTCGTATGCATCTTCATCGCGATCGGAGTCGAACGCGCCGGCGACTTCGCAGGGATCGGCGATCGTTTGAATCGTGGGATTGGGGGCATCGACTTCTTTGTAAATGGGGAGCGTCGAAACAAGCAGCGGAATTGGGTCGGCATCTTTCCAGGTCTCGCCGGGATAATAGGCGATCGCATCGACCCAAGCCGAGCGGGCGGCCATCATGCCGCCGAAGGTCACGTCATGCCGCGAAGCCGCATCGACCGGGGCACGCACCGCGACTTCTGCTCGCATCAGCCCGGCAGGGGCGCCTGCAAAGGTTGATGGCGTTCCGCCTGGCAGTTGATAGCCGAGGACTTCAATTGTTGAACGCTTGCCAGCCTGCACAATTGGGGGAAGCGCGGTGAGCACCACGGGGCGAGTGTGAGCACTCAATCGATACACGTGCTCCGGTCCGCCGCCGAAAACAGAGTCTTGAATCTTGATGACGTAGGCGCCATCTTGCGGCGCGGTGATCGAAAGAACTGGATCGCGACCTTCGGCGAACCTAGCGCGGGCGAATTCTCTTCCATCAGGTTTCAGAATGGTGAGGTAGATTTCTGCACGGGAATCGAGTCGCTGGGCCCAGGTTTCAATCACGAGCGATTGGCCCGTAATCAAATTGAGGCGATAGAAGTCGGCGTTGTTGGCATCCAGCCGACCATTGACGATGCTTTCGATGGGCAAATCAATCGCCGTTTTCGCCTGGTTGTTGCCGCCCGCTTCGTTGATTTCGTTTTGACGGCTGATGCCGAAGAAGCGTGGATTGGTGACGCCAAAACGGCCAATCGCGCGGCATTCGACAGCGCCGGGGGCGATATCGGCGGGAATGGTTACTTCGAAGGTATTAGCGACGGGATTTGGCGCCAGGTCGAACTCGCCTGGTGGAGTTGTTTTTTGCGATGCGGTGATACGTTCATCGGAAAACCAGAGTCGATCGCAATCATCGAGATCGATGCCGGTGATCGTCACTTCGACCTTGGCGCCGGCCTTGCCGCCCGCTGGATAGATTGAACTGAGCCGTGCGGCTGGTAGCTGAGCAAGTGCGAACGTAGGAAGTGCGAAGGCGGCGAGTGAAATGGAAATGCGCAGAGCAAGGGCAGCTCGAATTCGAGCGCCGGCGAGAAATCGCATCGAGCGAACTCCGGTTAGATCGGCGGGAAATTTCCGGCAGATTTGGAAGGAAGGATTCCTCGCGATGCGGGGTCAATGCGCCGCGAGAGAATGGATTTGGCGGGATTTTGGCGGAGCAGCTGAATTCTGATGAATTCAGCTACGAGGGGGGAATAATGGCTAGTGGTTAAACAAAAATTCCTTGGTGTTCATGAGCGCCCAAACGAGATCTTCATAGGCTCTTTTGGGTTCCTTCTGCTTGGCGATGTAGGCGGTGGCGATTGCCATCTCTTCGGGCAGGGGATCGCGAGAGAACGCCAGCAGATAAAGTTCGCGGATTTTTGGTTCATGCGCTCGGGCGGCGTCGCTGCTGAGCTTTTGGGCTCGGCCATCGCCGGCGGTGAGCTTGTTTTGAATCTCACCCGAGTTCAACAGATGCAAGCTTTGCGCGAGGTTGGCTTCGCCGGATCGCTCACACTCGCAGGCGCTGCTGGATTCGGGTTTGCCAAAGACCGTTAGGAAGTAAGAGTTGAATCCATTATCGGGAAGTTCGACGGCGCGAGTTCCGGCAGGCACGCCGTTGAACTGCGTGGTCGTTCCCGTGAGCTGGTCGATCGCATCGAGCAAGCTTTCGGCGGCTAAGCGTTTTGGATAGTAGCGCGAGAAATTGTTCTTGTCATCTTTGTTGTATTGATTTGGCTCGGCGGAGAGTTGATAAGTCGTCGACGTGCAAATCGTTCGAACGAGTTCTTTGAGATCGTACTTCTTTTCGGTGAAATTCTTTGCGAGGGCTTCAAGGAGTTCGGGATTTGACGCAGGGTTCGTCACTCGCATGTCATCTTCA
>JBKJSI010000191.1:0-14122 GCA_046595915.1 Pirellulaceae bacterium | reverse complement strand
GCGACGCTGGGGGCGGCAGACGAAGTTAGACGACGGATGAAACCAGAGTCGCTTGGCTCGTCATGCCGGAAAGAGGAGGCGGGTTACACCATCTGTGGCTTTACTTCCCTATCACGGCAGGAAGGAAAGGTGGGGACCGCAAATGAACGCTAATTGTCGGGCTCCATGCGGAAATGTTTGCGCCGTGCGAAGATGTGGACGGTGAGCCTCGTTGATTTGGGCTCTAGCAGATCCTTGGCGGAATCCTTGGTCCTTGCTCGGTTTGGCGGGCTGTGTTTGAATCTTGCCCTTGGGAATTAGGCACAGCAAAGGGGAAGTTATGAAATCGGTAAGCGAAGGCGGCGATTTGTCTGTTAACCTTACAGGGCAAATTGCGCTGGTTACTGGCGCGTCGCAGGGGATTGGGAAGTCGATTGCCTTGGCGCTGGGGCGGTGTGGGGCGACGGTGGTTTGTGTTGCTCGAAATGCGGAGAAATTGGCCGCGACCGTTAGTGAGATTGAAGCGGATGGCGGTAAGGCGGAAGCGATCTCGGGCGATGTAAAGAGTCGCGAGGTGGTGGACAAGCTTGTTGACGATGTGGTCGCGAAGTATGAAAAGCTCGATATTCTCGTCAACAACGCGGGAATTACCCGTGACAATCTTTTGCCGCGGATGGCGGACGAAGAATGGGACGAGGTCATTTTGACCAATTTGCGTGGGATGTTCCTTTTTTCTCGTGCGGCTTCGCGATATATGATGCGGGCTCGCTATGGACGAATTATCAACATTTCCAGCATCTCGGGGCTGATGGGAAATGCGGGGCAGACGAACTATTCCGCGTCGAAGGCGGGGATGATTGGCTTTACTCGAAGCTTGAGTCGCGAATTGGCGGGGAGAAACGTCACAATAAACGCTGTTGCGCCTGGGTTTATTGAGAGCGATATGACCAAAGTGCTGGGGCCGATCGTGATGGAAGAGGCTAAGAAGCGTATTCCAGCGAAGAAACTGGGTACTGCTTTGGACGTTGCGAATTGCGTTGCGTTTCTGGCCAGTAAGTCCGCGGCGTATGTCACGGGGCAGGTTTTGACGGTGGATGGAGGAATAACGGGCTAGTTACACCAAAAGAGGCGAGGAAAACCACCCGAATGGGGGATGCACAGCACCTTGACCCCATTTACTCGCCTCCTCTATTTTATGACGTTTACGATCGGGCTCGGTGATTGGGTTGCGAGTCCGAAAATGAACTCGTAGCGCTATTGCATGGCGGACGGGTTTGGAAGACAACCCAGCGCTGGAAGTTGCAGTTGGACCAAACTCTCCGAGTTTGAGCGTATTGCGACTCATTTCGATAGGTGAAGGAGGATGGCCAACGTGTCTTCGGTTGCGGATCGCGTGAAAGAAATTGTTGCGGAACAGTTGGGCACCCCCGTCGAGAAGCTCAACGACCAAACGCATTTCGTCAATGACCTCGGTGCGGATTCGCTCGACATCGTCGAACTCGTCATGGAGTTGGAAGAGGAATTCGACATCAATATTCCTGATGACGCCGCCGAGAAGATCCAAACTCTCGGTCAAGCGATCGAATTCATTGAGAAAAACGCCAAGAAGTAGGCAGCGTCGCCGCAGCGCTGATTTTGCCGGGCGGCCAATTTCCTGCAGCCTTTTTGGGGTTGCATTCGCTCCGCGCGTATCATTGCGGAGTGGTCGCCTAGTATTTTAGCGCCTTTAGCCGTAAACGCACTGGGAACAGGGCATGAAGCGTCGTGTCGTGATAACCGGCTTGGGAGTCGTCACCTCCCTTAGTTGCCAAGTGGATGATCTTTTTTCGCGGGTGTTGGCGTGCGAAAGCGGCATACACCTGCTCAAGGTTTTTGATACCACACGCTATGACGTTCGGTTTGGCGGCGATGTTTGGGATTGGCACCCGATTTCTCACATTGAGCATCGTGAAATCAAACGACTCGATCGTTTTTCCCAGTTCGCGATGGTGGCCGCTCAAGACGCGGTGACGAATTCCGGACTCGATTTCACTCAGGAAGAGCCTTATCGCTGTGGCGTGGTTTTGGGGTCTGGGATTGGTGGACTCAATGAAATCGAAGACCAGCTCCATCGGCTCATTCTCAAAGGCCCGGATCGGGTTTCGCCGCTGACGATTCCGAAGCTGATGCTCAATGCGGCTGGCGGGAATATTTCGATCAAGTATGGAATTCGCGGCCCGAACTATACGGTCGCCACGGCATGCGCCTCGGCGAACAATGCGATGGGCGATGCGCTGAAGACGATTCAGCATGGTGACGCGGACATCATGATTTCCGGCGGGACGGAAGCGGCGATTACGCCGATGGGCCTTTCCGGCTTTCAGAACATGAAAGCCCTTTCGTTCCGCAATGATGAGCCGCATCGGGCAAGTCGGCCCTTTGATCGCGATCGCGATGGATTCGTGATGAGCGAAGGCGCGGGCATTGTTGTGATGGAAGAACTCGAGCATGCGAAGAAGCGCGGCGCGCACATTTACTGTGAAGTGCTGGGGTTTGGAGCGAGCGGCGACGCGGGCCATATCACTCAGCCCGATCCCGGCGGTGCTGGCGCAGCGCGAGCGATGATTGGCGCATTTGATGATGCGGGAATCGCGCTGGAAGAAGTCGACTACATCAACGCGCATGGAACGAGTACGCCGCTGGGAGACAAAGCGGAAACGGCCGCGATCAAGCGCGTATTTGGAGCGCATGCCAACAAGGTGAGCATCTCCAGCACGAAGAGCCAGCTGGGGCATTCCCTGGGCGCGAGCGGTGGGATTGAGATGGTGCTCACGGTGAAAGCGATTCAGCACCAAGTTGTGCCGCCGACGGCGAATTTGGAGAACCCTGATCCCGATTGCGATTTGGATTACACGCCGCTAAAGCCGAAGGAACGTAAGATCGACGTGGCTCTCAGCAATAGCTTTGGATTTGGCGGGCACAATGCAACGATGCTGATTGGGAAGCTGCGTGGGGATTCGTAATTTGCAGCTGAATATCTAGTGTTATTCGCACCGCCCATGAGCCTCACGATTCTGCAGATCGCTCAAGAATTGAAGCTGGCCTAGAACCGGGGCATTATTTCTTGAATTGTTTGCGGTGGATAGACGCGCCCACGGCCGGGTGGGCGGCTTGGGAGCATCATGAAGTTGGCGGGAGGCGGAACATAGCGAAATTGCCCGTAGTTTTCGGAGGCGATTTGGCTGAGGACCGGAGCGCCGACTTCGCTATGAAACCCGATGGTGTTGACGGTGATCTTGCGTTTCTTGTTTTTATTGCGGTTTCCGGTGCGTAGCGTTTGAAGAACGTTGTCTTGAAATTCACCGTCGGTGAGGAGAAAGATGGCATCGGGTTTGAGGCGGAGCGCTTCTACGAGCGATAGCGAGGCCTTGGTGCCCGGGCCGAGCGTATGTTGCGAGAGCCAATACTCGAGTTTGCGAAAATTGCCTTCTTCGGCGTTGGCGAAGTCATTTTGCTGACCTTCTTCGCCGAACATGGACGTCGAAGTGGTGTCGAAACAGATTACGAAAAAATATTGGTCCTTCTCTAGCTTGCGCACGGAACGGATGAGTTCTTTTCGAACATCGATCCAGCGTGGGCCCCACATACTGGTCGAGGAATCGATCACAAATACAAATCGCTTCCCTTTGGCGGATAAGCCAAAAAAGCTTGCGGATTTGCTTCCTGAAAGCTCGGCTAGCTCGTGGAGGCCTCCGCCTCCGCCGTCTCCCAAGATTTTTGAAATGAGATCTTCGTCATCGGTAATTGCCGCGCCTGCGCCATCGGCGGAAGAAGGCACATTGATCGAGGAGATCGCCTCAGCTAAGCCACTCGAGCCGCCAGACATGTTGATGTCGGGCGATTCCATTGAGGGAGGTTCTGGATTGGCTAGCTGCGTGAGCAATTCGCCATTGACGAGGGTGGGAGATTCTTCAGAGAACACGCCCGACAGAAATGTGCCGCGCGAATCTGTCGCTGCAAAGGTGATTAGCCCGAGGAGAATTACGACCACGCAGTGAATTACGAGGCTGACTAAACTTGGCGCGTAACGATGTTCAAAGACCTTCCACCAAGGGGGCCGACTGTTTGACCCCGCCGCGTCGAGCGTAAAGCTTGGTTCGCAGGGCGGCGATGTCGCAATCTTCCAGCGACTGAGGCTTGAAGTTGGCAGGGTTTTGGGAGTGGATTTCGACAGATGAGATGGTGGAATAGGATTTGTCACCGCAGTGTCGCTGCTAGCAATACTGGAGGGCGCAGTATCGCGGATCGAATTCGCGGGCTTGGTTTTGACGGCGACTGAAGCTCGACTCGCAGGGCGAGTTGGCGTCACAGCGCTGCCGAAACCGTTGTTTGCGCTCGACATCGATCATTACCTAGGGTTGGCGACGATCGGCCTTCCAATCGTTCCGCAATCGGAGGCGAATCGCCAAACGGCCTCTACTCAAAGCTTTGTGCATTCTCGACCTATTCAGCGCGGGGGTCAACGCATTGCCTAAATGTAACTTGGGAAATTGGCTGGAACTTGCCGGTCGGAACGCGGATTCGCGATTGCCTCCCAACCCGCATTTCCTCTATCTTTCCCTGGTTTTTCGCGATGAAGGGCGTTTTTTGCCGCCCGCTCGCTTGGGGGTGAGTTTTAGGAGCGAACGAGAATGCATACCGCACGACTTTTGCGGCAAACCTCGGGACATTTGGTTGCCAGCGTGTTTGTCTTCGCTGCGTTCTTGATCCCCACTGCGCATGTTTCCGGCCAAGAACCAGCAGCAGGGAACGCCGCTACCGAGGGTGATCCAACAGCGCCGAAGGAGCCTGGCGCTCCTCCGACTCGCGAACGTCGCGTCAAAGTCATCAAGGGCACCGGGGTGTTGCCGAATAATGATGGGCAAGTTTTCCGGCAATACGATCTCAAACCTTATCTCGAAAACCTCACGGCGGAATCGGACGCGGAGCAGGCGGTAATCGATTGGATCATGCGAGAGACGGGCGCGGCGACCTGGTCTCGCGGACCGGTTTCTATTCTCAATGCCCGTGGAGGCGTTTTGACGGTTTATCACACGGCGGAGATTCAAGACCGTGTTGTGGAAGTGCTTGAGCGATTCATGAGTCCGCACTCAGGCGCGCATTCGTATAGTGTGCGGCTGGCGACCGTGGGGACGCCGAATTGGCGCGCTTGGGCGTCTTCGATGATGACTCCAGTGAATGTGAATTCACCGGGCGTTGAAGCTTGGCTGCTCTCAAAGGAGAACGCTGCGTTACTGCTGGGCGAGTTTCGGAAACGCGCCGACTTTCGCGAGCACAATTCTCCGAGCGTGGTGATTTACAATGGCCAAACTCATGAAATCGCACGCACGCTTTCACGACCTTATACGAAATCGGTTCGCGCGGGATTGAACACCTATCCTGGCTACTCGCTGGACCAAGGACAAGTTGAAGAAGGGTATTCGCTGTGGGTTAGTCCGCTGCTTTCGCGCGAGGGCGACGTGATTGACGCCGTGCTCCGCTGCAAAGTGAGCCAAGTCGAGGACATGCTTTCGGTGCCGATTGATCTCAACACGCCCGGCGGCAAGGCGCGGGTCGATATTCAAGTTCCGCAGGCGATTCATTGGCAAGTTCATGAGCAGTTCCGCTGGCCGACAAATCAAGTGCTGCTCGTGAGTTGCGGAATGACGGCGACGCCGCAAATGGACCGGGCTTCAGCGGGACTATTGCCGGGCATTTTGCAGGGCGGTCGGCCGGGTCGTGCGGATGCGATTATGATGCTGGAGCTGAATGGTAAGTCGACCTCGACGACTTCGGGCGGTAATGACAAGACGCAGAGCAAAGCGGCTGATCGTGGGGTTTCGCGCGGTAGGTACTAATTCTCTGCCCCAGATGTTCTTGCGACACGACCTGCATCGCCATTTCCGACCGCCGCAATTTCGTGGCGTCTTCCTGCGCCGTCAGGTGGCAACGATTTCGGAGGGAAGCCATAATGGAGAGCCGAGGAGATGATCGTCATGTCAGCCGTTGCGAAAGTAAAAATCACAGAAGCCGAGTACCTGGCGCTTGAACGCACGAGCGAACATAAGAGTGAATTCTATAACGGCGAAATTTTTGCAATGGCGGGCGCTACCTGGAATCACAATCAAATCAAAAGTAATCTCGAAGGCGAACTTTACGGAAAACTCAAAGGCGGCAAATGCAGGTCCGTTTCAAGCGACCAGCGGATCAAGGTTGATGCCACGGGGCTTTACACTTATCCGGACATTGCGATTGTCTGCAATGAGCCACAGTTTTCCAATTTTGATCGCGATGCGCTAGTCAACCCTCAAGTCATTATCGAGGTTCTTTCGCCGGGGACGGAGAACTATGATCGATCGAAGAAATTTCGCCATTACCAACGACTTCCTTCCGTCGCAGAATACATTCTAGTTTCGCAAGATGAGAAGGTCATTGAGCGGTCAGTTCGGCAGCCAAACGGAGCTTGGTTGATGACCATTTTCACGGAGTCGGACGAAGAGTTTCAGATTTCTTCACTGGCAATCAGCATCAAGCTGGCGGATATCTACGCGGGCGTGACCTTTCCTCCGCCGGCGGAGGTGCTTCGAATTGTTCAACAAGACCGAACCCCGCCTGGACCGGAATGACTTGCCGCGCATTCGCATGGAACCGATAAGTATTACTTTGCGATCTTACTCTTAAGAAGATTGTCAAGAATCGGCATTAGCAGCGCCTCCGAACGATCATCGACCCGAGTCGCTCGAGGGCTGGTTTCGTAGCCGCCTTCTCTGTAGGCGATAGCGGTTCCGATATAGCCTGGCGCATAATCGCCATAGGCGGCCATGGCGACGAAGAGATCGGGCCGCATTTTTTGGGCGGCGAGTTGGTATTCGACGAAAAGCTCGCCTGGCATGTGAAGGATGCGGGTGTTGCCGATTCGCAGGCAAGAGATCTCGAGCGGATCGGCTTTTTCGGCGCGACGGAGCCAGGCGAGATCGTAGGCGGCATTGGCGCGAGCTGTTGCATCGGCATTGTCGTCGGCGATTGTTGCTTCGAGGATTTTTGCATCGAGATGTCGGCCAGCGGGGAGGGCTACTTTTTCCATTTCCCAGCCGAGGTCATTGACGGTTATGGGCGAGCGCTCGGTGGTTTCTAAGGCGGTCGTCATAGCGGCGGCGACGCGAGCGGCGAGGATCGGGCGATTAGTGGGTGAGCCATCGTTCCATTTGCCCGCACCGATGTTGCCGCCGGCGCCATTGAAGTGGATATGAGGAATGCGGGTATCTTTTTCACGCTCATTACGAGCCATGCCGGGGAAGTCGGGGTTGGCGAGGCCGGTGCGATAATAGCTTTGCGGATGCGTGGCGTAGTAAGTGAGGACGGCGATTGGCCTGTCGCCATTCCAGAAGGAGATCATTTTGAGTTTGGGGTCGATGAGGCCGATCGGTTCATTGCGGAGCTTTTCATCTTTGGTTGCGGTGTAACGCACGGCGGCGACTTTGCCATCGGCGCCCATGATGCGGCGATTGGAGGCAACTTTCTCGACGAGACCTTCACCAATGCCGAGGTGCGTGACGGGCTGCGCTTCTTTAATGGCGACTTCGATCGCTTTGGCGGCGCGGTCCATGACATCGATTGCGAGCTTCTTATCCAAGGACTTCTCGGCGATGCCTTCTTTTTCAAGAATGTCATAAGCTGATTGATCACAGACGGGCGCATCGTGCTGATGCACGGCATGAACGGCGACGCGCGAAGGATCGGTTCCCGCAGCAGCGGCGAGTTTTTCGCGAAAGAGTTTGTGTCCATCGTTGGCGATGCCGATCCAGTCGATTGAAAGCAGGACGATCGGCTTTTCCTTGCCGAGGATCACGATGCCTTTGGCGCTGAGCGGAAGCTCGACGGCCTTGCAGGGGTCATAGGCGAGTGGGCTGCCTACGGATGGTGAAGCGTCGACCGAGAAGGCGCCGATGCGGATCTCGTCGTCAGCCGGTGAGGTTTGTATTGCGGCGAGTATTGCCGTGATGGCGATGAGATAGAGCGAGGATTTCATGGATTGCGCCTGCGAAAAGAGGAGAGGCTGCGTGCGAGGACAATCTTGGTTCCTGCAGAGCGGTAATGCAATCACGTGAGTTTGTTGCTACGAGAAGAAGCCATGCAGCTTCCAACCGCCTCGGATGCGGTCTTGGAAGAGCCAGGCGCGCTGGCCGTCGTCGGTTTCGACGCGATAATAATCTCGCCGCACGCTGGGGCCGCGATGCCAGCCGACATCGATTCGTTCGGGGCCCCAATGCTTGACGATGCGTCGCCATTGGCCTTGCCAACGGAAACGCGCGGGCGGACCTTCAGGGGCGATGGCGGTGACTTCGATCTCTTTGGGAGGCGAAAGAAGTAGCAGCGGGCGTTCGAGGATGCGCCAAGGAGTTTTGGCGAGTTGGCCTTCGGTGAGGGAGGCATTTTCGCCGGCGGCGGAGTTTTTTTTTGTTCGAGTACGAGTACGAGAGCGAGTACGAGTAGGAGGATCGTGGGATGGGGTTGTTAAGGGTTCGCAGGTGAAGGCGTATTCGGGTTGGGCGTCATGTCGCAGGCGGACGCGCGAGACGCGCTGTGGGCCGAGGCGGCTGGCCAGGCGCTCGATCATGCCACGCAGTCTCGGTGAGTTGGTGAGCGAGCCTGGGGTGTGCCAGAACTGGGCTTGATGCTCTTCGAGGCGGGCTGTTCGCATGGCTTCGATGGCAATATTTTCGATCGGTTCGGGGAAGGTGACATTTTCGAGTTGGAGATGCAAGAGCTTGAAGAGGTGCTCGGCGTCGACGGTGGGGCGAAAAAGGGCGACGCGGACGGCGGTGGCGGGTTTGGTAGGCCCATCGAAACGGCAGGAAAGTTCCATCACTCCCAGGTCTTTTGTTTTGAGCGATTGCGTGAGCGCAGTGAGCAATTGCTGTAGAGCGTATCCCAAGATATCGCGGTCGGCGGTGGGGTATTCGAGTGATCTGCGTTCGCGCCAGGGAGGGATGGGGCGATAGGCGTTAAAAACTTCGGGCTCTTTGCCGGTGGCTTGATCGAGACGGCGCAGGGTCTCGGGTCCGAAACGCGTAGCGAGGCCTTCGCGCGGGAGTTTGAGAAAGGGCTCGATGGTGGTGACGCCGAGTTGGGTAAGAAGATCGAGTACTGCGTTCTCTGTTCGCAGGGCCGCCAGCGGAAAGTTTTTTAATTGGCGGAGAGAGAAGCCAGGCGGGACGATGGCGGGAAAAGTGCTCGCGTGATTTGCTGGGGGCTTCCGTTGGTCGACCCCAGCCACCCCGTCGCTATCTTCGAACGAGTAATGCGCGATCGCCCAAGCGAGGCCGACGGTATCGGCGAGTCCCGCGCGAATGCAGAAGCCTCGCTGCGAAAATTCTCCGAGGAGTTCGCCGAGCCAGAGGGCTTCGGGCGTTCGTCGAGGCGCGAGATGTGTTGCATCGAGTAGTAAACATTGCGGTTGCTCGCCTTCTTCGATGCCGACGAGAGGGCTATGGCGCTCGCAGAGCCAGGCGAGTTCGCGCAGGGATTGGAGATCGGCGGCGGGATCATGCGGCTCGATATGCCAATCGAGGGCGATCGGTTTAGGTTGTGGACCCGCTTGGCGAGAAGTCACTTTTTGTGGAGATGACTTTAATGGTTTGGCGCCGCGGC
Source organism: Pirellulaceae bacterium (assembly GCA_046595915.1). GTDB lineage: Bacteria > Planctomycetota > Planctomycetia > Pirellulales > Pirellulaceae > JBKJSI01. The sequence continues at coordinate 4,474 of JBKJSI010000191.1, read as the reverse complement.
GCAGGAATGACTGGGCTTCGCTGAGGGTCATGCCGGGGGCGATGCCGAGTGAGCGCGACGCTTGGCAGCAGGTTGAGACGCAGAGGCCGCGCTGGGCGATGCGAGTGTGCAGCACAATCAATTTGCTGGCGAGTTCCGGGCGGCTCACGCGCAGGCGCTGGATCGGCCAATCGGGCAGCCATAGGCAAAGGTTGCGTTTCATGGGAAGGGAATATTTCGTGCGGGGCGATCGCGCGGATCGCCAATTCGATCAATCAATCCTTGCACGACGCCCTCCTGGCGGTATCCGCAGATCCCTTCCCCGCTGAACTCCTTCAGCGTGACCGCCCGACGAATGCGGGCTCTTCCTCTGACATTCTCTGGCGAAATTTTGCGTGCCTTTGAATGGCTCGCGTGGCATACTGTACATGCGTACCCTATTGCTGTCAATTGTCGCTCCCCCATTTTTGGGCGGCTGCTTTTTCGTCTTTTTATTTGCGCCGGAATGCTCCCATGAAGGTTGCTCCTGGATATTTCGAACTTCATTGCCGGACGAATTTTTCGTTTTTGGAAGGGGCGTCGCATGCCAGCGAGTTAGTCGAACAGGCGCAGAAGCTGGGCTATCGCGGAGTCGCTATTACTGATCGCAATACGCTGGCCGGCGTCGTACGGGCGCACTCCGCCTCGCGCGAGCTCAACTCCTTTCCGATCGTGATCGGCGCCGAGATTACGCCGATCGATGCGCTGCCGGTGGTGCTCTGGGCGACCGATCGGGCTGCGTATGGTCGGCTCTGTCGGCTCATCACCGCGGGGCGTCGTCGCGCGGCTAAAGGAGAGGCGAAGATTTACTTCGCGGATATTGCGGAGCATGCCGAGGGGCTACTCGCTGGCGTTTTGCCGGAGGCGATTCCTTTTTCGTTGCCAGAGGGTGCGCCTGCGGCGATGGCGAGAGGCTTGGAGCGACTCGTGCCCAATGAAGCTGAACTCCATCGCTATGGCGACCTGTTTGGCGATCGAGCTTATTTGCTGTTTGAACTTTTCTATGGTCCGCAGGATGAACGTTATGGCGCGGAGATGACCAAGATGTCGAAACGCACTCGCTTGCCGCTTCTCGCGGCGGGCGGCGTTTTGTATCACGCGACTTCGCGGTTGCCGCTACAAGATGTACTCACGGCAACGCGCTGGCGGATGACGGTCGATGCCGCACGGCCTTTTTTGCAAGTGAACGCGGAGCGACATTTGCAACCGCTCGAAGCGATCGCTCGAAAATTCTCTGCTTGGCCCGATGCGGTAACTCGAACGCTGGAGGTCGCGGGCCGCTGTCATTTTTCGCTCAGCGAGCTGCGCTATGAATATCCCGAGGAACTCGCGCCGGATGGCAAGACGCCGATGGAATACCTGCGCGATCTCACGGCCAAGGGCGCGGCAAAGCGATTTCCCTCGGGCATTCCGGGGCGGATTCAGGAGCTCATCAATCACGAACTGAGTCTCATCGATGAGATGCGCTACGAGGCTTATTTCATCACCGTTTGGGATATCGTTCGCTTTGCTCGCGATCGCGGCATTTTGTGTCAGGGTCGCGGCTCAGCTTGTAACTCGGTGGTGCTTTATTGTTTGGAGGTTTCGTCGGTCGATCCCGATCGGATCAATGTGCTCTTCGAGCGGTTTATCTCGAAGTCGCGCAACGAAGCGCCTGATATTGATATCGATTTTGAACATGAACGGCGCGAGGAAGTTTTGCAGTATCTCTACACCAAATATGGCCGCGAGCGGGCGGGGCTGGCGGCGGTAGTCATTACTTATCGCATTCGCTCGGCGATTCGCGACGTCGGTCGGGCGCTTGGCATGTCACTCGACCTCATTGATGCAATTTCAAAACAGGTCGACGGTTACTACGAAGATGAACAACTCGCTCAGCGCTGCCGCGCGGCGGGGCTGGAGCCAAACTCGCAGCTCGGCAAGCGTTTTTTGCATTTAGCACAGGAACTGGTCGGCATGCCACGGCATCTTTCGCAGCATGTGGGCGGGATGGTGATTACGCGCGGGCCGCTGTGCGAGCTTTCGCCAATCGAAAACGCCGCGATGGCCGATCGCACGACGATTCAGTGGGATAAAGACGATCTCGATGAGCTTGGCATTCTCAAAGTTGATTGCCTCTGCCTCGGCATGCTCACGGCAATTCGCAAGGCGTTTGCGATGCTGAAGGATCATCGCAATGTCGAATACACGCTCGCCAATGTTCCCGCCGAAGACCCGCGCGTTTACGAAATGCTTTCCCGCGCCGACACCTTGGGAGTTTTTCAGATCGAGAGCCGCGCGCAGATGAGCATGTTGCCGCGACTGAAGCCGAATTGTTTTTTTGATCTTGTCATTGAAGTCGCAATTGTTCGGCCGGGACCAATTCAGGGGCAGATGGTGCATCCTTATCTGCGGCGGCGCAATGGCGAGGAGGAGGCGTGGTATCCCAATGACGAAGTGAAAAAAGTTCTCGAAAAAACGCTCGGCGTGCCCCTCTTCCAAGAACAGGCGATGCAACTCGCCGTCGTCGCAGCAGGATTTAGCTATGAAGAGGCCGACCGACTGCGGCGAGCGATGGCTGCTTGGCGTCGCAAAGGCGAAATCGATCAATTCCAGCGCCGATTGATTGATGGCATGCTCGAAAAAGGCATGCCGCGTGAGTTTGCGGAGCGCGTCTTCGCGCAGATTCGCGGGTTTGGCGAATATGGTTTCCCGCAAAGTCATGCGGCCGCGTTTGCGCTGCTCGTCTACGTCTCGGCATGGCTCAAGTGCTATGAACCAGCGGCCTTCGCGGCGGGACTCTTAAATGCCCAGCCGATGGGCTTTTATGGACCGGCGCAGATTATTTCCGATGTGAAAAACCATGGCGTCGAGGTGCGCCCGATCGATGTGAATCACAGCGATTGGGATTGCACGCTCGAGTCCACCTCACCGCGAACTCGGTTTCCGACGGCGACCGCGAGCTTTGCACTGCGACTCGGCCTGCGACTCATCTCCGGCATGCCGACGGCGGCGGCGGAAACGATTGTGAACTGCCGCCATCGAAAACACTTTTCGTCGCTCGATGATTTCACGCGCCGCACGAAGCTGGGCCAGGCCCTTTTAAAAAGACTCTCCGCCGCCGATGCCTTTGGCTCGCTCGGCGCCGATCGACGGCAGCTATTGTGGCAATCGCTGGGGCAAGAGAAGCAGGCTCGCAACATGCCGCTTTTCAATGAGCCAGAAGAGAACGAACCGCTAGTGGAATTGCCCAAGCTCTCCGAACAAGCGGAAGTCTATGCCGATTACCGCACGACGGGCCTCTCGCTCAAGGGACACCCGATCGGGTTTCATCGCGAGGCATTATCGCAACTGCGCGTACTCAGGGCGAGCGATCTGGCGACCGCCGAGAACGAGCGGGTCATCAAAGTGGCCGGGATTGTGCTCATTCGCCAGCGCCCGGCGACCGCGAAGGGGATTACCTTTGTGACCCTGGAAGATGAAACCGGCGTGGCGAATTTGATTGTGCGCCCGGAAGTTTGGAACCGGTTTTATACAATCTGCAAAACGACCGCGGCCTGGATCGCGACGGGCAAGTTAGAGCGCCATTCGGGCGTGATCAATATCTTAACGTTTCGAATTGATGATTTGACGTTGCGGATCGGCGAGCTCAAAACGAAGTCGCGCGATTTTCGGTGAAGAGAACCGCAAGAAACGCAGAAATCGGCAAGCGAGCGATTCATTGCAACGGCAACGAGCGCGGCCTGCCCTCAAGCGCTGCACAGATGATGTCATCGTCGTCATGGCCAGAATGCGATAACTCGACAACGGCAAGTTGGGCAAGGGGAATGCCTAAGGCGATTTGACCGCACTCCTTCGCCAGCCCCAGTGCCTCCGCGCCAGAGAGCGTGACGAGTTTCAGCACTTCGCTGGGGGCAAGATTCGGTTGCTTTTCGAGCAAAACCTTCCCTTCGCTCCAAATATCGAGATCAGGATTGGTAGCCCGGGAATCGGTGCCAAGGGCGATCTGGATGCCTTTGGCGAGAAGTTCGCTAATCGCCGGAAGCGTCGGCAGAAAATAGTCGCAGGTGCGCGGGCAAACGATCAGCGACATGTGGTCACGATGCCGGGCGAGGATTTCAAGTTCGTCGGCGCCAAAGAAATTGCCATGGATAGCGAGCGCACGAGGCGCTTTGGCGAGCAGAGTAAGATAATCGGAGAGCTCAATCCCGCGCGGGAGGCTGGCGGGATTCCAGACTCCCCGGTCAACCAGCAACTGATGCATCTTGCCAGAGTGCGAGCGGAGCAGCTCCATTTCATCGAGTGACTCAGCGAGATGCATCGCGACAGGCCAGTTACGCTGCGATGCCAGTTCGATGGATTTATTGAGTAGCTCCCAATGGACCGTGTAAGGCGCATGGGGGCTGAGACCGAAGCGGAGCGGGAAGTCAGAAGGCCAAGTATCAGCCAGTGCGGAGATTTCGGAGAGTCGCGCAAG
>JBKJSI010000183.1:0-13588 GCA_046595915.1 Pirellulaceae bacterium | reverse complement strand
GCGGCCAAGATTCGCGGCCAAGATTCGCGCTAGCCAGCCTGCCTGCGACAAAATCCGGAGCCTCAACGAGCTAACAAGCTTCGGGTCGCGCGGTAAATATCGCGACTCGCAAGCGGCGTTGTTTGCAAAAAGGGCAAGATGGTCCCTTTTCAAGGACTTTCACTGAAACATTTTAACCGAGATGTTTGGCCGTTTGCATACAAAGCCGCAATCTTACTGTCCGGCGCATCGGCAATTTTGGGTGGCACTTTCTGCTCTCTGCCAGGCATCGCGTTCTCGAAGACTCATGTCCACACTCAAAATAATTTGAATGGACTTGTAATAACGTCTGTGATGATGTTATTGAATAATTGGTGACCTACCGCTATAGGTACTCCACCATGATCTAGTGAACGACTTCAATTATCGGCGAGTGCAAACTTGAAGTCCCCGCTAGCATCGTCGTACTGTTGAAGTCGGCGTTGTCAGTGTTTTCATTGACATAGTGGATTGGGAGGTCCATTTCTGCGCGTAATGAACGCTTGGACCTCGGACACTAAAAGTCAGGGAATTTTATGGCTGATTGCTTCGGAACATAGCTTTTCAAATTGGAAGTCGCATTTCAACTGAACTTTAACGACTTGTTCGTTCTAATGATCGGGAACCTTCATGTGTTGGCTCATCTTCTCGAGCGGTAGAGCCAGCCCTTTGTACTAGCATCGCAGCGTAAAGATGGGGGGGCAAGCTGGGTGGTGAAATGACAGTGAAATCATGTGTGTTTCGATCATTGCAGCACATTGGGGGTGACAACAGTGTGTCATGCTCACGTATTTACTTCCGAGAACCGAAAATCATTGTTCAATGAAACTTCCTGGATTTCACGGCAGATCCTGCTACTTAAAGACTTAGCAGTGCTGGTGCAAAGGGCTGAGCCTATTCCCCCAACTTCTCCTCCACTAGCAATAACTTCCCAGCTTTGATCGCGATGTAGTGCATCTTTTGGACTCCATCGAAGATCACACCTCCGCCGCCCATCGTCATGATCGTTTCATACTTGTTTCCAGGAACGCCATTGATGAGCACTATTTCCTCTTCGCCGACGGTCGCGATATAGGCCAGTAGGCTCTCATCGTCGCTGAAAAAGAACTGATCGACGGCGCCGTCGTGCGATTCGAGTGGCTTACCGTTGTCGATGAGCGTCTTCTTGCCGCTGGTTTCACCTAGGTAGAGAAGGTGTTTGCCTTTTGGGCTGAAATAAGGAGCCGTGACTTTGGTGTAGGCCTTCTGGGGCACGCCGTTCATGCTGGGCTGACCATCCATCAAGACAAACTCGCTCTCTCCTTGTGAGGCAGCACAGGCGATCGACTTGCCATCGCGACTGAAATAGGGAAAACCCATCCCATCATAACCTGGGCCTTCGACGCCATTAACCACGAGTACAAACTTGTCACCGCTCAACGCGCGATAGGCAACCTTTTTGCTGTCAGAGCTGAAGGTAATGCCCGCGACTTCTTTGTATTCCTTGCCTTCTTGTCCATCGATCACCGCGCGGGCCTTGCCGAATTTTTCCACGACGTAGCCAACGCGCGCGCCGTCGGCGCTGATGGCGATCGTATCGTCCTCCATGTCGCTGGAGACTTCGCTCATCTTTCCTTGGTGCCAAACTGAGTCACGAAAGGAGGATATCTCGCCCATAATGGCGACCTCTTTTCCATTGTCGCTGAAGACGATGTTTCCCCGCTTGATCTCTTTAAAGCCTTTGCCCCATTCCTTACCATCGAAGAATAGAAATTGACCTTGGTCATCCTTCGCGAGATAGCCGAGCTGGCCTTGGTTACCACGAATGGGATTGAGCTGAAGATTGGCGGGGCCATGCTTGTGCTCGATCGTCGGCACAGTGGCGTCGATGCTCACTTCGCGCATCAGGTACTTGTTCTCTTTTTCGACACCTAAGGCGACGCGCTGGCTGTCTCCGCTCCAGGTAATATTCCAGGTCGTGCCTTCGTCATAAGTCTCGCGATCTTTGTCGTCGATGACGAGGAAATACTTGGTTCCACCGCCGACATAACGTCGACAGGTGTAAGCAATGTGCTTGCTGTCTGGCGAAAATATCGGCGGAGCCGCCACGAAGTTGTGCCCAACGCCTAGCGGTTTGCCATCGAGATAGACCCAATCCTTGCCCTCTTTATCGCGTCCGACGTAAGTAAAGTGCTGACTATCGGGACTAAAGGAAAAGATGTTTCCTTTGCCGTTGTTAGCGGTTCCTCCGAACTCTTGTTTCTTGCCATCGACAATCAACACTGCCCCCGCCTCAATGAACGCGTAGTGGCGGCTGTCGGGACTGATCCAGAAATTTCGCTTTTTGAAATCGATCTGTTCGAGTGTGATCTCGCCGAGAGTAGTTTCGGTTGCCGTGCGCGTTGGCTTCTTCTCTTGGGCAAATGAGCTTGAGACGCTGAAGCAGATTAGAAGCCAGAATCCAACGCGACTTGTCAGCGAAGTGTCGGGAAACAATCCGTTCAAAGAATATCCTCCAGATGAAAAACCTACTGGCGCAATAGGGCCTGAATTCTAGCAGCGAAATATGCCGCGCGATGTTACCACCGGGCGAAAATACTTGAGTGTTGATTCAGGCGTAGTTGGTCTTGTCGGGCATGTCGGCGTCGCGAAACGCCTCTTTTCGTTCATGGCACTTGTTACAGGCCCCGCAGTGCAGACCTGCCTGGGGGGCGATGCAGGAAAACGTCAACTCCAGCGGCAATCCTCTACCCAGCAACATGACTTCCCGTTTGTGGAGGTGAGCAAACGGCCGGGCGATCAAAACCCGTTTCCCATAGCCACTCGCCATCGCCTGGGAAAACAAATCAAAAAACTCCGGCTGAGCATCATCAAAAGGATTCGATGCAAGTGGTGCGAGCGCAATTTGCGGAACGCCCGCCATTTGGCACCAGACGATCGCCTTAATCAGCAGTAGCGCGTTGCGTCCCGGCAAGAAAACCGCCTCATCGGGCGTGGCGGCGTCTGGTGTGGCTTGCCCCGTAATGCTCCAGTGTCGCTGGTAAACGTCCGACAGCGGCATTGTAAGTCGCACGAGCGGCGCGATCACGGGAGATTTCAGGGCTTCTAAAAATGCCTGGCAGGCCAGTTCTTCGTCGTGCGCCCAAACGACGTCGGTCCGAATGTAGATCGGCTGAACCTCCGGATGTCGCTTAGCTAAGGTCGCCGCCAAAATGGCGCTGTCGAGACCGCCGCTTACGAGAACAGCTACAAGCGCGGCGGATTCGAGTTGAGCAGACGGTTCGGTACCGCTAGCAGGCATCGGTTTACCCTGGTAGTCGCAAAGTTAGAGCACTTTAGCGTGTTGGCGATTGTTAGAACCAGCGAAACCGCGCCAGATTGATCTTGAGGTCCCCTCGGCGTCTCCGTAAGCTCCGACGTGATCTTGCTTTAGGGACGAAAAGCAGCTTGGAATTTGCTTGAATCGCCATCGGCGGCATTTAGAATGCGACTAAGGTTGCACTGGCTGCCGCATCCTTCCAGGAGGGAAGTTCTATGCATAAGTCGTTGTGGCTATTTGGTTTAGCGTCGATTTCCTGCCTCGTTTTTTTCGCATTTTCGTTACAGTCGCCCGCTTTCGGGCAGCGTAACGGTTTGGTGGATGCCTCGCCCACGGAGCGGCGCTGGGTTTGCCAGATGGCCTCGGCTGCTGACTCGCCAAATCATGTGGTGACTGTCGTTGACCCCGATTTGGGTTCGATTGCGGTCTATCACGTGGACAAGATCAGCGGTGACATTGAGCTGCGAAGCGTGCGAAAAATTGAGTGGGATTTGGTGCTCGAAGAGTACAATGGATGCAAGTCTTCGCCCCACCCGGCGGAGATTCGATCGATGCTCAAACGTCCTGTTCGATAATCCCAAGCCGGTAGAATCGCGATTGGCGACCTGTCGACTTGGCTCAAAATAACAAGTCAATTCAGTTGGTCGCCGTCACGTCGCCGCGGAGTCACACATGGCTGGGAAGTTCGTCGAGCTGAACGAAGCTGCTAAGCAGTTGGGCATTTCCGTTGAAAAGCTCAAAGAGATGCACTCTGCTGGAGAAATTCATGGTTACCGCGATGGCGCGAACGTGAAGTTCAAACCAGAAGAGGTTGCTCGTATCGCCGCCGACCTCAGTTCGGGCAGCAGCGGCTCCGACATTATCGAGGCCAAATTTGACAGCGGGAGTATGGAAGACTTTTTGGCTTCCAGCGGTTCCAGCGATAGCCTCAAGGCCGATGAATTGATCCTCGACGACGTTGAAGATTCGCCCAAGGGCAGCACCGTCATCGGTAAACGAGGTACATCGGGCCCAATGGATAGCGGCTCAGACTTGCGACTTGCAGGCGACTCCGCTCTCGGCGTCCCGAAAAAAGGGGGCAGCTCCAAGAAGGGCGGAAGCTCCAAAAAAATTGGCAGCGATATTCTTGGTCGCCGGCCGGTTGCGAAATCGAAGGAAGAAGACTCCGGTGAGCTGCGGCTCGCGCCCGATGGCGATGGCGGCAGCAGCGATGACTTGCTCGACATGGGCTCTGGCAAGCACTTGGCCACCGATAGCGGCATCAATTTGAAAAGCCCCGTCGATAGCGGCCTTTCGCTTGAGAGCGACGCTCTCGACATCAAAGGTTTGCCACAAGATTCGAGCGACTCCTTTGAATTGCCAGAAGATACCGACTTCGCCGCGATGAGTGATTCCGGCTCCGATATTTCGTCGATTGACGAAATCGCCGGCTCGGAAGCGTTTGAACTTGCGCCGTCGGATGGTACGGGATTCGATGAGAGTTCCGACAGCGGTTCGCAAATTATCGCGCTCGAAGAATCCGATTCCTTCGAAGCGGCTCCAGTTGATTCCGCTGAGTCGGTCGATTTTTCTTCGATGGAGAGCGTCGAAGCGGTTTCCGATCTGAGCAGCGATTCGCTCGGCGGCGATGCCTTCGCGGCGGCGGCGGTTCCTGTCGCTGGAACCAACGCGGCGATCGCTTCGGAAGTGTCACAGCTCTGGGCTGCGCCTAAAGAAGCCCCCTATAGCACTCTCAGTGTGGTGGCCCTCGGGCTCACAACAGTGCTGATGCTCGTAACGGGCCTGATTATGCTCGACGTCGTGTTCAATATGTGGAGCTGGGGTGCGGACCGCTCCTATAGCAGCGCCGTCACCGATATGGTGGCGTCGATGCTGCCCGAAAAATAAATCGTCGATTCAGTCACTTCACGCTTTCAGCCGAAAGGATGCGGCCGATGCGAAACGACCAACTAAGTATCTTCATGCGGCGCACGCTCTGCGCCGCTTCGCTTTATTGCCTCGTGGGCTGTTCTGGCCCTTCGATGTTTTCCAAAACGAAGGGGCCGACCCGCGAAGAGGAACTCGTCAAGACGCTCAACGAAGAGCGCAAACGAGCTCAGTATTACGAGAATCAGTACGAACAGGCGATAGCGCAACTCGATCCGACGGCTCCAAACAGGGCGAAGAGTAACTCGCTGGAAGCAGGGCGTCGCAAGAGTCCTTACTCTTCCGTCGCTTTTTCGGAGCCTAGGGGCGAGTCTCCGATGGATTCGAAGTCGAGCCAGCAGTTTGTGTCTTCGGAGAGCAAAACTCCCAAAGTGCTCAATCGGCTCGTGAATACCATTCCCGGCTTGCGACTCGGTCCAGATAAGACCTGGGCCAAGCTCGACACGGATCTTTTATTTGGCGGCGGAAGCCAGGAGGTCTCCTCCAGCGCGAGCGAAATGCTCTCGGATTTGGCCAAGACGTTGACGCAGGAGAATGCAAGTGACGTGCGAGTGCTCGTCGTCGGCTACTCCGATACACAGCGAAGTGCGGAGGCCGAAGCCGACGCCAAAGGTGAGGATGCGACTTGGCAGATTGCCGCGCAGCGCGCCGTTGAAGTCGTTCGCAAATTGGGGCAAAACGGCGTGACGGCGGATCGGCTCTCTGCGATGAGTCGCGGGGCACAAGATCCTGTTGCGGGCAATGACTCAGCTGCCGCTCGTGCGCAGAACCGTCGCGTTGAAATCTATTTACTCGAACGCGACTCGACCTGGGCGCCCGATTGGACGGCGGCGCTGAGATAGCGGTCAAGTTTCCGCTTGCGATACAGTGGATCGCCGAATCGATGACATTCCGATTACGGCAATTGTTCCCCGAGGTGAGCACGATTGATTGCCGCATCAAACGGCTCGGGCCAAAACTCGACGATTCGGGTTATTTTGCCTTCCTTGATACTGAAGAACGAAATGGCTCGACCGATTTGCTTGCCGTCGGTGACGCCTACGTCGGACACGGCCTCTAAATCGTTCTCTACGATTCGATGGATCGTGAATTTCCAGGGGCCGAGTGCGGGGTACTCGGAGTTCATTTGAGCGAATCGATCTGCGCCGCGGATCAGTTCTTTTGACTGGGGCCATTCCAAGGTGAATTCGGGCGCCACGATGGCGCCGACCGAAGTGAAATCGTTGGTTGACATGAGGCGCCAGAATTCTCGAGCGATGGCAACGGCGGGGGTTCCACTTGCTCGCTCCTTTCAATATGGCAACTGCATTGCCTGATTAGGTGGGACGATGGTTTGGTTGCAGGCTGAAATGTGACGATTTCAGCTACACACTAGAGCTACATGAATTTGACAAGTGCGCGAACTCAACCCGCCGTCCCATCCGGGCTTGCGATGACCACGGTATAGCCATTGGGATCTTTCATCCAGCATTCCCAATGATTCGGCCCGCCATTGCCATCGGGTGGGTTGCGATGCTTGTCATGCACGATCGGCGGCGCCAGTTCCGCGACTCGCGCCATCGCCGCATCGAAATCGTCGATTTCAAACCATAGCAGTACGCCATTGCCGTAAGGCTTCTTCGTAGCATCGCCGATCGGCCCGTGATGGTGGTCGACGTCCCAGCGATGAATTTGCATCACCAGCGCGCCGTTATGTTCCAGCCGCTCATATATCGGCCCGCCGTGGGCGCTTTGGCAGCCGAGTAGCTTTTGATACCAGCGGCTTGTCGCCTCCACATCTTGTGCGGCGATCAGGGGTTGCGGGCGCATTATTTTCGCTCCAGGGCCACGATCGCGACTTGGCTCGCGCGACAGAAAAGAAGTTTCATCGCTACAATGACCGGAATCCACCCCTCATCGGCTGGGAAAGCCTGGAGCGTTTGTGGTTTTGGCTCATCGCCTATTTGGCCCAATTTTCTGCTGCGTCCTGCTTGCGGGGCCGCTACTTAGCCCTGCGCTGGCGCAGATTGATTCCGATAAGTTACGGGAATCGATCAAATTCGTGGATCGCGTCGCAGTCTATGACTACGCAAAAATCCTCGACGCCGGAGAAAAATCTAAGCTCGAAGAAGTCTGCCGCAAACTGAGGGAAGATAAGAAGGCAGCGCTTATCGTGGTCACTTTGCCTGATCTTGCGGGTGGTCAGATCGATGATTTCGCGGTGAAGCTATTCAATCGCGGAAATAAGAAGGGCAGGAACGACGAGGCAAAGGGAGAAGTCTCGATCGGCGATGCAAAGCTGGATAACGGCGTTTTGTTGCTCGTCGCGATGCAGGAGCGCAAAGCGCGCATTGAGGTGGGTGATGGCGTTGAAGGAATTTTGACCGATGGCCTCGCGAAACGCATTCTTGAGAACGAACTTTTCCCACAATTCAAACAGAAGAAATACTCCCAAGGGATCGAAGGAACTGTGAATCGACTCGCAACGATTCTCGACAAAGCGGAGAAGGCGCCGCCGGATGAAGCGATGACGGGAAAAGAACTGGCCGTCATTACGCTATTCCTGACCATCTTTGTTGCACTTGGCTCTCTCTTCTTCGGTGGAGGAATTGGCGGCAAACAAGCTTTTCTTGTGCTCTTTGGTCTATGCTTTGCGGGATTTCCATTTCTGATTGGCGCGGTGATGGCGCCGCCCTTTGCACCGATCCTTCACTCTCTCGTGGCCATTCCGCTTGCGATTCTCGGTTGGCGAACGAGCCGCAATGGCGGTTGGACTCAAGGCCGAGGCGGAAACAAATGGGGCGGTGGTTCGTCGGGGACTCCTTGGGACTGGGGCTCGTTTGGCGCCGGATCTAGTTTTGGCGGCGGCTCCAGCAGCAGTTGGTCAGGCGGCGGATTTTCGAGTGACTGGGGTGGTTTTGGCGGTGGTTCATCGAGCGGAGGAGGCGCAAGTGGCGGCTGGTAAAGAAACGCAAATACAGGTTCCACCCAAACTCGCGAAGGTCTCGCCTGAGGCGCTCGTTGCCGATCTGCGCACTGCGATTGGCGACACTCTTCAAAGCGTTGTCCTTTATGGTTCCGCGGCGGCTGGCGATTTTGTTGCGGGCGCGTCGGACTACGATGTGTTGATTGTCGCGAGTCGGCTTGAGGTCGAAACGCTTCGCAAACTGAGTGTGCCGATTCGCGCCTGGATTGCGAGCGGCAATCCTCCGCCGCAGTGTTTCACGCCGAATGAACTGCTGACGTCGGCGGATGCTTTTCCGATTGAGTTTCTCGATATGCAGCAGTCGCGGAAAGTGATTTTTGGGGGCGATCCGCTGGCTTCGCTTGCGATTGCCGACGACCATTTGCGGCTTCAGCTTGAACGAGAATTGAAGGGGAAGCTGCTTTTGCTTCGTCAAAAGAGCTTGCTCCTGCTCGACCGGCCCGAGGAGCTAGTAAAGTTGCTAGTGGCCTCAGCAACAACCTTTCTAGTGCTTAGCCGGGCGGCCCTCCGTCTCTTTCAAAGCGATGTCCCACGTCAAAAAGTCGCCGCGCTGCGCGATCTTTCCAAGCACCTGTCGCTGGATATCAAGCCGATCCTTACGCTCGTCGAAATGCGCGAGTCGAAGCAAAAACCGAGCAGTGACAATGTGGACGGCCTTTTTCGCGATTACCTCGCTACACTAGAGAAACTCGTCGCGGCGATCGATGCACATTTGCACGCGCCGCGCAATTTGGGAGAAAATGCATGAGCAAATCACTGGTTATCGTTGGCGGTATCCTTGGCGTGGGGTTATTGGCCGTCGTGATCGCGTGTATGACATTCATCTCGGTCGGCAACGGACTCGTCGCTAAAGATGAGGCCGTGAAGGCGGCTTGGGGCAATGTCGAATCCAAACTCCAGCGTCGGTTCGACCTGATTCCCAACTTGGTTGAAACGGTGAAGGGATACGCCAAACAAGAGGCCGATGTCCTCGAAAACGTCACCAAGCTTCGTAGTCAATGGGGCGCCGCGAAGACAGTCGCTGAGAAAGCCGAGACCGGCGGCCAACTTGAAAGCGCACTCGGTCGCTTGATGATGATCTCTGAAAATTATCCTGAGCTGAAATCGAACGCTAACTTTATGGAACTTCAGGCGGAGCTTAGCGGCACCGAAAACCGCATCTCGGTCGAACGCGATCGTTACAACGAAGCTGTCGCCGAATACAATACTGCGGTACGCTCTTTCCCTGGTAGTTTCGTCGCCGGATTTAAAGGCATGGTCGCTAAAGAATCATTTAAGGCCGACGCCGGCGCCGAAAAGGCTCCCAAAGTGAAATTCGGCTAGTAACCGTTGCTGCTAGCGAAAAATCGAAGGCCGCAAAACCCCGCCAAAATCGATAGGTCGGGGTTTTCTATTGACCATTGATTAGCCATCGCCCTAAAATGGAGAGCATGGGAAGCCTCGCACTTACTTCACGAATCACGCACGTTGCGATGGTCTTTTTGACCTTCGTGAACCTGCTCTGGATTCAGCCCCCATCCTGCTGCTGTGCGAATCCCATCCAAGGCGCCGCGGGCAAATCCACCTGCTGCGCTGCGAAGTCCTCGGGTAGCGGGTGTAATTGTTGCTGCCAGCAATCCGCTGAGGACGAAACCGACGCAAGCTGCCCACATTGTGCGGCGAAAAAGAATTCGACTTGCTGCGTCCCGTCAAAAGTAACTGGTAAAACTCCTTGCTCTACCGGCGAATGCAACTGCGGAACGAACTCTGCCCGCCCTACAGCTCCGATTACTTCGTCCACATCGACTAATCCAAGTTTGGATGTCGAAGTCCCGCTATTCGCACTCGTTGAGCTTCGGCTGCCCGACCAGCTGTTGGTGGAAGACTTTGAGCGCCATAACCGCGAAATCTCAGCGCTCGATCCACCCGTCTCCATACGCTTCGGAGTTTGGCGAAATTGAAAACGAAGGCGGGCCCTTTCGTTTTCATTTTTCACTAAATTTTGGAGTTTAATCTTATGAGACGTATTTTTCTTGGCGCCATGTCGGCACTTGTCCTCACTCTCGGCGGTGTTGCCTCGTGGCAAGCCCTAGGTTCCCCTGAAGCTAAAACTGGATGCCCCTGCGGCGAATGTGCAGTGGGCTGCGATTGCTGCGGCGACGGCGTGTGCACCTGCGATGATTGCGGCTGCTCAGCCTGTGGCTGTGCTTCCGCCAAATCCTCCTGCTGCGAAGCCAAATCCGCTTGCTGCTCCGAAACCTCTGCTTGCTGCCCATCGGCGAAGTAGAGCACGAGCAGCCAGGTGAATTTCCGGCCCGCCCGCTAGTCCAAAGACAAGCAGGTGGGCCTTTTTTATTGCGTCGAGTTGAAACCGCATTCGCAAAGCAAACCATTCACTGGCTCAAACCGTTGTGCTTCGGTATGGTGCAACTATTTCCCCTCCGAGCTTCGCCACGAAAATATGTCCACCCTCGAAAAAGCGATCCGCATTGCCTCCCGCGCCCATGAAGGCGTCAAAGATAAACAAGGCCAGCCCTATATCTTGCATGCCATGCGAGTCATGCTTGGCTGCGACGATCCCGAGGCCCGGATTGTGGCCATCCTTCACGATGTTGTCGAAGACACCGACGTGACTCACGACGACATCAGGAAAGATGGCTTTAGCGAACCTATTCTCGCCGCGCTACGGCTTGTTACCCACTCCCGCCGCGACTCCTACGCAGACTATGTCATTCGCTGCAAAGCTGATCCGCTCGCCCGCGCCGTGAAGCTCGCCGACCTGCAAGATAACGCTCGCCTCTCCCGGGTCATGATGCGCCCCGATCAACTCGATCGCGACCTCAGCCGTGTCAAAAAGTACCTTCTCTCCTATCGCTTCCTGTGCGACGAAATCAGTGAAGCCGAATACCGCAAAGCAATGAAGTCCGGAGACTAACTGCCCGCAGACTCCCCTTGAATTGCCCAGTCGTCACGAGTGTGGGCCGGAATAATTGCTAGCAGGCGCTGTCGCGTTGCTTCTAATCGTAAAAGCTTAAAGAACACTCTCTTCCTAAGCGGATGACTACTGAGCGCCCGCATTGCGTCCCCATGGAGGAGATTCTGCCGTGAAGCCAGAACAACCAAACCACGCCTCTTCCCGCCCCCGCTCGCTCACGATGGAAAAACTCAGTGAGCGAGTTGTCTTTGCGGTGACCGCAACTCTCACCGGCAATACGCTCGTCGTTCAAGGTTCAGCTGCCGCGGATAACATCGACATCTACTTCAGTGGCAACGCGCTCCGCGTTCAAGGTCTGAGTTCCTCATTCGAGCTCGGCGGCATTCGAGCCCTTCAAGTGAATGGCGGAGCGAGCGACGATATCATCCGACTCCCCCAATCGCTCCCGGTCGGCGCTTACTTCACCACCGATGTGCTCGGCGGCGATGGAAATGACACCATCCACGGCTCGCCGCTCGGCGACAACCTGCGCGGCGGCAACGGAATCGATACGATCTTCGGCAAGCTTGGCAACGACTACATTTACGGCGACGCCGACAACGATCTCCTTTACGGCGGCGACGGCGACGACTTCATCTTCGGCCTCGCTGGCGCGGACATCATCAATGGTGAGAATGGCAACGACACCGTCCAAGGCGGCATCGGCGCGGACATCCTCTATGGCAACGCCGGCTTCGACGCAGTCCTCGGCAATGAAGGCGATGACTTCCTCGATGGCGGCGCCGATCGCGATTTACTGGACGGCGGCGCGGGCAGTGACACGCTCCTCGGCCAGGGCGGCGATGACAAACTGCAAGGCGGCGACGGCGCTGACTTTCTCTATGGCGGAACCGGCGACGATGGCATTGGCGGGGGCGATGGCGACGACGTGATCAATGGTGAAGATGGCAACGACGCCGTGTACGGCGACGTTGGGAATGATCACGTTTATGGGAACGCCGGACGCGATGTCGTTGATGGCGGCGATGGCGCCGACTTCTTAAGCGGTGGACTCGGCATCGACACCATTCGCGGCGGCGATGGTGATGACGAGATCGAAGGCAATGAAGACAACGACGCAATCTACGGCGGAGCAGGCGCGGACATGATCTGCGCATGTGCCGGTGATGATTTTGTCGACGGCGGCGAAGGTGACGATGTCATTGGCGGAGACGAAGGCGATGACGTGCTGCTAGGCGGCGCCGGGGATGATAATATCGATGGCGGCGCCGGGAACGACTTCCTCAACGGCAACGCTGGAGCAGACACGCTCCTCGGCGGCACAGGCCGGGACCACTTTGTCCGCGGCGATGAAGATGACACTTTCTTAGACGACGATGATTCCGACGGCGTCGACGACGACCAATAATCTCATCGATAGGGGCAGCTCCGGTTGACCTACCCGTCGACCGGAGTCGCGCAGCGACAAGAAGCATCCATCTGCGATTCGCCATCCAATCGGCACGCCGCAACGCGATCGACCTCTTATGGATCGTACGCGCCCGGAAACAGTCCCTTCCCTCGCGGCATCCACAAGCACAACAACAACCCGCCGACATATAAAAACATCAGCGGCACCGCCATAAAGAGCATCGTCCAAGGGTCCATCGTCGGCGTGAGCACCATCGAGACGACAAAAATCACCAGCGTCGCAATCCGCCAATGCGACAAGTACATCGCTAGCGAAACCACGCCAATCCGATTGAGAAACAGCATCACCAGCGGCAGCTGAAAGCTCACTCCAAACGCGAGTGGCAAAATCAGCACAAAGCCCAGCCACTCGCTCTGCCGAATGTCCGGCGCAATGCCCATGCTCCGGTTGTAGCCCAAGAAAAAGTCGAGCACGGGATCGAGCACAAACAAAAAGACCAGCGCCGCACCACAGAAAAACAAAAAGATGCTAAACGGCAAATAGATATGCACATACCGCTTCTCATGCGGATAGAGCCCCGCTGCGACAAAGTTCCAAGCTTGCCAAAAAACCCAAGGCCCCGCGATCACGCAGCCGAGCACAAAACCCGCTTGGAGCCAGATCATAAAGGGCTCTTGCGCATTGAGCGCCATCGGCTCAAACACCGCCAGCCGGTAAACCGGAATGCTCACGAGCTTCCGTCCACCCACCGTCGCCAAATAATCTGGCAGCGACGCCACGAGCATCTCGCGCCGCAATTGCCTCGGCTCTTTTCCTTCCGCCGTTAGCTTGCCTTTCAGTGGTGCAAATGCCTTCTCACTACCAAACTTCTCATCATTGACGAGCCGGTTCAAATAACCGAGCACAATATTCTTCTGCTGATTGAGCACCTGCGTCTTCGTCTGTAACGCAATCGTCGTAAACGCAGAAAGCTCCTTCGGCGTCGCCTGATCATGCAACCACTTTTCCGGCGAATCCGCGGGCGGACTCTTCGCACCCACCAAAACCTTGCACAAC
>JBKJSI010000819.1:0-18788 GCA_046595915.1 Pirellulaceae bacterium | reverse complement strand
CTTGCGACAGCTCAGCGGAAGAATCCTCGTGGGAAAGCCGGATGCGGCAAACCCGCTCGTCCGGTTTGAAGAGGGGGACGGCCAACCTGATCGCAGGCGCCGTCCCTACTCCACTGTGATCAACTGCCGGAAGCGAAGTTGGGACGCCCGCGAAGAATCATTGGCTTCTCGCAGAGACATTGAGGCACGGAGAAGTAAGTCAGGCGGGAGGCTGACTTACTTGCTGGGTTCCTCGCGTTTGAAGTCGAAGCGTCTTGGTGTGCCGCCCTTCAAAAAGCCGATCGTGGCGGTGAGGCTTCCTTCGGCTGAGAGTTCGTAGACGATGCGTTGTGGGTAGTCGTGGCGGGGGTTTTCGAAGGTGGCGCGGGTTTTGGTTAATTCGGTGAGTGTGAACTCGGTTGGCTTGGCGCCGCCGGGTTGGGCGATATAGACCAGGCTGCCTTCGCGCTCGACGATGCGGAGGTATTCGAAGGCGAACATTCTGCCGCTGGTGTTGACGGAGCGCGAGATGGCGAGCATGGCGCCGCCGAGGGGCGGGCTCCAGCGCTCTTCGTTTGTCGCGCCGGAAGTTCGCTTGCCGACCCATGCGCCTGACAGCCAAGTGAGGTCGGCGATTGCGGCTTTGGCTGGTGTGGGGAGGGGGATGTCTTCGGCGTGGCGGTAGAGGGCGACCGAGTCTTTCACTACGGGCGGATCGACGACGACGCTTACGAGCAGGCCTTCGGCTGTTTTGCGAAAGCTTCTCTGGATCGATCGGATTGCCCCGTCGGCTCCGCCGCCTTCGCGCTCGAACTCGACTTTGTACTCGAAGGCGCCATCCTTCCATGCGCCTTTGTAGCGTGCGATCGATTTTGGCTCTTTGATTTCGGTGGCTGTACCGTCGAGGGCAATGCGGACGTCTTTGTGGCCTGAGCCATGGCCGCTCAAGATGATTGCGCTTTCTTCGACTTTCAGCGAGAACTTGGAAGCCATGGGGGGGCCGAGTTGCTCGAGGGAGCGGTTTTCGGTTTTGTCTTCGACGAAGATTCACTCGCCGCCGAGCGCTTTTAGGTCGTCGGTTTGCGCCGCGTGTGCAGGAAATGCTGCGCTGAGGGTTGCGAGGAGAGCGAGGGATGTTGCTAGGTAGGTACGGGAGTGCATTGGAGAGATTGCTTTTGGGTTGTGAGTGGGGAAGAGTTACGAAATTGTCTTGGTCATCGTCGGCCAATCGACTAAAATCACCCGGTGGCCGGCAAGCGACTTTGACTTCAGGAAATATCCGATCGGCAAATCTCGCGTATTGAGTTGTTACGCGCGATGGGACGAAGAATCGATATATCAAGAATCGATATATCGTTGAGCCCAACCCTGCAGCATTTCGTCCACATCACTGTGCGCGATAAGATGGAGTTCCTGCTGGATTTGTTGTGCAAGGGGATTGTCGGGTTCAATATAAAGTCCTGCGACTTGCATTGCCTCGACGCGAGCTAAATCGAATTCAAGGGGGTTCCGCAAAATTTCCAGAAGGAGTTCTGAAACGTCATTATCGTTTGCAACTTCATCGAACTCCCGGATGATCTCGCATTTGCGACTGTTCGGTCCATTGTCCGGGAGATGGTCGCTATCCCGGGGTAGTGAACGATATTCGGTGACGAGTGGATTCATGACGATTCGCATGTGTTCGAGCGCCGAAGTGCGGAAGAGTTTTACCGCACTTCGCCTGCGGTAGTATGGGCTCATCAAATTTGACTTGTCAAATTGCGAAACGATTTGCGATGGAGCGATGGTCGGGTTTTCTCCCTAGGCCGCTGGGCGAAACCACCTAAGACTACTTCAGGCATGACATTATGCTGGCAGTGGAGGAAGTCAGGCGGGAGCCTGACCTACATTGCTCCAGACGAACCAGCTTGCGTACAGCAGCAAACTGAGCAAGGTGACCTCGCCCACTCTTTGGATGGCGCCTCGCGGGGCGGTAGGGGGCAATAGCGTTAAGCAAGCGAGGACCGCCAGCACGCAAAATCCGCCTGCTAGAAAGGGTTGACCGTAGTTTTCGCCGAGTTTCATGAGAGCGATGCCTCCACCGCCGTATTGAATTCCGCCTGCGATGTTGTGGAGGGTTTGACGTAGCGAGCCGAAGACCGGTGAGCCAACGTCACAGGGAAAAAAGGCTGCTGCGACATAGCCTATTCCGATGGCGACAGCGAGCCACATTGCCGAGGAGCTTTGGCTTTCAACGAGCCATCCGACTATTAGCAGCGCCACGCCGACTGGGAGGAATACTCCGTAGCCGACTAGATGCTGGTTCACTGCACCGGCCTCTCCTAGCTCGCTAATCGTGTGGCGGAGGTGGCTGTAGCCTGGTTTTTTTCTGCCTAGGATGATGACCATCAGTAGCAAGTAAGTGGAAGCGATACCGACGATTGCCGGCAGAACGATGTTCATGCGAAGTCTGGGGCTCAATTGGTTTTGTGATGATCAGCCTATTACCTGCCTGTAGTGCGTAAGGTTGCAGGCTCTCTTGGAGGGAGTCAGGCGGGAGCCTGACCTACTTCACTTTCGGTCATGGGGTGAATTCACTGAGGCTCCGTGGGTTGTTGCCAGCCACGCTGTCGTATGAAATCCTTGGCTTCTCACAGAGACGCAGAGGCACGGAGCAGGAGATGGAAGTGGGGCGGGAGATTAGACCTACTTCACTTCGTGTGCAACGGTTAGTTATTTGGCGGTTCTTACCATACCGAGAGATTCCGTTTTTAAGATCAACGCATCTGTGGATTCGAAAGCGAACGGATTCTCGACATTCAGCACAACGCCGTTTTTGCACCACACAAGTTCACCGTTTCCGTGAACGAGTGATGAACCGCCTTGCTGGTCTTGGAGTTTCTTCCAGCCGGGAAGTGAGCGAAGTGGTGCATAGTCATCGGTAATCGCAGTACAGTCAATGTACGCAAACAGGAGATCGCTTTGCGGGTATTTAGTCTTGTAGGCGCGTTTGAATTCAGCGAACCGTTCCTGCTGGAGCACCATCGGAGCCCAATCGACGTGGACCAATAGAATTGCATTCGGATGCGATGTTGCTTCGCTTACAGCACGTTGGACCTCTTCGGCGTTCTCAAGGGGAGAGAAGACAAAGTCCGAGGATTCTTCAGCAGTGGGAGTTGCGGGATTCATTCCGCCACAACCGAGCAAAACCATTAGCGACAAAGTGAATGCGAGAAGGGTGTGAAGGCGCCGTAGCATCATGTCTAGAGCATAACAGGCCCATTCGACGGGCAAGTTAGAATTTCGCCGGGGAGGGAGTGCTTATTGGAAAATGGCGTAAGTCACGGTATGTTTGAGGGTTAGGGAAGTCCTCATGGAGACGCTGGGGGCGGATCGTTGGGCGAGCCTTTTCAAATTGCTGAGTCTTGCTCGACGATCCGTCCCCAGCCACCCCGTCCCAATTCCGTCAGGCGGGAGCCTGACCTACCTCATTGGACCGCCTGAAGGCGGAACTCCAACTTGAGCTCCAACTTTTAGCAAAGCGGCACGATGCAAAGTGATTCGCAGGTAGGCGACCCGACTCGTCGGTTGGCGGAGGCGCGGGAGCGTATTACTAGCCAGCTTTCCCAGGTGATTGTGGGGCAGCAGGAGGTGATCGATCAGCTTTTGATCGCGATCTTTAGCAAGGGTCACTGCCTTTTGGAGGGGGTGCCGGGGCTGGCGAAGACGCTGCTGATTAGCACGCTGGCGCGGACGCTCAATCTGTCGTTTAGCCGAATTCAGTTTACGCCTGACCTCATGCCGGCGGATATTACGGGTACGGAGATTATTGAAGAGAACAAGTCGACGGGGGCGCGCGAGAGGCGGTTTTTGGAAGGGCCGCTGTTTGCCAATGTGATTTTGGCGGATGAAATCAACCGTACGCCGCCCAAGACGCAGGCTTCGCTGCTGGAGGCGATGCAGGAGCGGCAGATTACGGTGGGGCGCGTGAGGCACAAGTTGTCGGATCCGTTCTTTGTGCTCGCGACGCAGAACCCGATAGAGCAGGAAGGGACCTATCCGCTGCCGGAAGCGCAGCAGGATCGGTTCATGTTTAAAGTGTTTGTGGACTATCCGTCGTTTGCGGATGAGTTTGAAGTTGCCAAGCGGACGACCGGCATTCAGAGCGACTCGGTTGAGCCGGTGTTGGAGGGCGAAGAGATTATCGCTCTGCAAAAGCTGGTGCGCGAAGTGCCGATTTCGGATCACTTGACCAAGTATGCGTTGACGCTGGTTCGCCAGACTCGGGTCAAGCGACCCGGCGTGCCAGATTTTGTGAATGATCAGATTGCTTGGGGCGCGGGGCCGCGAGCGGTGCAGTTTTTGGTGCTGGGCGCCAAGGCGCGGGCGCTGATGCATGGCCGCCCGCATGTGACGACGGAAGATATTCAGGCGATGACGAAGCCGGTGCTGAGACATCGGTTGACCGTGAACTTCGCCGCGGAGAGTGATGGAGTGACCGCCGATCAAATTGTGGAGCGCATCGTGAGCACCACGCCAACCAAGGAAGATGAGCTTTCGCGCGATGCCCGATTCCAAAAGATTTTTGCATCCTGAGGCGATCGCCCGCATCTCCCCGCTGGAACTGCGGGCGCGGTACATCGTCGAGGGTTTTTTATCTGGATCGCATCGTAGCCCGTATTTTGGGCAATCGGTGGAGTTCTTGCAGCATCGTGAATATGCGCCTGGGGATGATTTGCGGCATGTCGATTGGAAGGTCTGGGGCAAGCAGGACAAGCTGTATATCAAACAGTATGAGGCGGAGACGAATTTTCGCTGCCACTTGCTGATCGATGTCAGTAAGAGCATGAGCTACGGCCGCGGGCCGCTGAATAAATTTGACTATGGCTGCACGATTGCGGCTTGCCTCGCGCATTTGGTGCTGCAGCAGCATGATGCCGTGGGCTGCGTGACGTTTGATGACAAGCTTCGGGCACAGATTCCGACTCGCAGCACGCAGGCGCATTTGCGGCAGATTTTGGAAGTGCTCAATACGCACTCGCTCAATGATGCGACGAGTCTTTATCCCTGTTTGCGGGCGGTGGCGGAGAGTTTGCCGCGGCGTGGGTTGATGGTGCTGGTTTCAGACTTACTCGGCGATGTCGATGGCACGATGAAGGGGCTGAAGTTGCTGCGTCAGCGCGGGCATGATGTGCTGGTGTTTCATTTGCTCGATGATGATGAGCTCGATTTTCCTTTTGGCGGGCCAACGCGATTTGATGGGCTGGAGTCGCCGGATTTTTTGAATTGCAATCCGCGGGCGCTGCGCGATGGTTATCTGGCGGCGCTGCAGGAGTTTTTGGATAAGGTGCGGCGGCAGTCGGCTTCGATTGGGGTTGATTACATGCTGGTGCGGACGAGCGATTCGTTTGCGGCGGTACTAACTACTTTTTTGGGGAGGAGATTGAGTTCGTTGACGCGGGGTTGAACTCGGCGTCATCACAACCCGAAGCGTAAGCGAGGACAGAAGTGCGAGGCGACTCCACTCGCGGCGCCGTCCTCGCTTACGCTTCGGGTTGTGATGCGGTCGTGATGAAACTGTCATCGAAGAATTATTATGCAATTCGTCCACTCCTTTCTAACTTGGGGATTCCTGCTGCCGCTTGTGCCGCTGTTGATTCACCTCATCAATATGATGCGGCATCAACGAGTGCAGTGGGCGGCGATGGAATTTTTGCTGGCGAGCTACAAAAAGAGCCGGCGGTGGGTGTGGCTGCGCCAGTTTATTTTGCTGGCGCTGCGGATGATTGCGATGATTCTCATTGTCGCGATGCTGGCGCGGCTCGTGACCGATCGGCAGAAGCTACTCTTATTTGGGCAAGCGGTGACGCATCACTATGTTTTGCTCGATGACAGTTACTCGATGGGCGATTCGGGCGCGGGGGGATCGGCGTTTGATAATGCGTATCGGATTGTGCGGTCGCTGGTGACACAGGCGGCGCAGGAAGGGAGTCGACATAAGCTCACACTCATTCGGTTTTCGCGAGCGGGTGGGCCGAATGCTCGGCTGGCGGCGGATTTTGAGGGAGAGTCGATCGATAATCAGATTGATCTTTTGCTAGAGCAACGGAGACGGGAGATTAACGTCACTGATTTGGCGATTGGGCCGGCGACGGCGCTCGATGCGGTGACGCGGCTGCTTGATCAGCAGCGTGGGGAGACGAATCAGGTTTATGTGCTTTCTGATTTTCGTTCGCGGGAATGGGAGAGTCCGGCGGAACTGAAGTCGCGGCTGCAGAAGATTGAGCAGGTAGGCAGAGCGGAGGTTTCGCTGATTCGGTGCGTTGCGGCGGAACATCAGAATCTAGGAATCGTGTCGCTTGCGCCTGCGGAGGATATCCGGGCGGCGGGGGTGCCGCTTTATTTTGTTGTGAAAGTGAAGAATCATGGCGCGAAGGCGGTGACGAAGGTTCAGCTGCGAGCGCGGACTTTGCTGTACGACGAAGCGGCGGCGAGCGCTGGTGCGCAAGGCGCTGAGAAGCCGAAAATCGATGAACTGCCGGTCGTGCTGATTGATGAAATCAAGCCGGGCGAGACAATTGAGCAGCGAGTGCAGGTGTATTTTCCGACGGTCGGCGAACATACGGTGGAGGCGCTGCTGCCGGGCGATGCGGTTTCGGCCGACAACCGCCGCAGTTGCACGGTTGATTTTCCGGCGGACTTGCCGGTGCTGATTGTGGATGGCTCGCCCGACCAGAGCGAGTCGTTCTTTCTGAGTTCGATTTTTCAGCCTGGAGCGAGGGTGAAGACGGGCATTCGGATTACTACGCAGCCCGCGTCTTATTTGCGCGATGCTTCTGATACCGAGTTGGCGAAGTTTGATTCGATCTATGTGCTTGATGTGGATCGATTGGAAGCAAGAGCGGCTTCGCGGCTCGAGGAATTCGCGCGGCGCGGCGGCGGAGTTTGCTTCTTCGTTGGAAAAAATGTGAACTTTGAGGCTTACAATCGGCTGCTTTATCGCGATGGGGCGGGGATTTTTCCGACGCCGCTGGCCGAGGTTGCTGAGCTTGATGCGCGAACAGAAGAGACGCCGCCCGACCTTGAAGTGACGCCACATCCGGTGTTTGGGGTTTTCCTGGCCGAGCGAAGTTCGTTTTTGCAGCAGGTGACGATTCGGCAACATGCGAAGGCCGCGCCTGGGTATGTTGCGCCGCCGGACTTGGGAGTGAGTGCGCCGGTGAAATTGCGGAATGGCGATCCGCTGGTTTTGGAGCGAGCTTTTGGCAAGGGGCGCGTGGTTGCGTTTATGACTTCGCTGACGCCGGACTGGAATGATTGGGCGCAGAATCCGAGTTTGGTGGTGATCTGCCTTCGGCTACAGCCTTACTTGGCGGCGAGTCGGCATACATTTAGCGACAAGCGGGTTGGTGAGACCTTGCAGCTTGAACTTGATCCGGGGGCTTATCGGGCGAATGTTCGGTTTACTGCGCCCGATGTGCTGTCGGGGGTGACGAAGGAAATCGATCGCACGGCGAAGAAGGCGACTGATAAAGATTTGAATCTGGTTGCTTCGCTGGGAGGCGCTTCGGACACCAGTGAAGTTGAAACGGCGTCGGCAGGGATTTACTCGGCTTGGTTAACGACGGTGCGCGGGCAAGCTGAGGTGCGACGCTATTCGCTGAATGTCGATCCCGATGAAGGGGCGATGGCGATGCCGACTCTGGCGGAGATGACGACGCGTCTGGCGGGTTTGAAAGCGCGGTTCACGAATTTTGATGAGCTGAGCGGGACTTCGTTTGTGCAAAAGGGCGTTGATCTGTCGCTGGCGGCGATGATTGCTTTGATTGTTTGTTTGTTACTTGAGCAACTTGCTGCTTACTGGGCGAGTTATCATCCGCCGCAGAAGGTAGGTGGTGTGATTTGATTTTGTATCGAGGGGGAGAGGACGAGGACGAGGACGAGTACGAAGATAGTTGACTGAAGGGATGAAGAACTGATGACGCAGGCTGATGCCATTGCCGAACCGCTGACGGGCTCCGCCAAGAGCACGACGGTGCTGCGCTTTGCGCGGATTGCGGAACTGGACCAGTGGTGGCACTGGATTTTGCTCGTGCTGGTGGTCGCGGCGATTGTGGGATTTGTGGGTTGGCTCTATCGGCGGGACTGTGCGGAAGTTGCGAAGCCTCGGGCCTGGGGGCTTTTGCTACTGCGGCTCGTTGCGCTGCTGGGTGTGTTTCTTTTTTTCTTGCAACTCGAGCGGCGAACCGAGCGGACGCTGACGAAGACCTCGCGCGTCGTTGTTTTGGCGGATGTCAGTCAGAGCATGGCGATTCGTGATGCAGGAACGACGGTTGACCCGAAGGGACCGAGTCGCGCGGAAGCGCTGCTAAAACTTGTTTCGGAGTCACCGCTGCTCGATTCGCTCCGTGATCGGCATGATGTCGCGGTCTACACATTCGCGGAATCGACGTCGCCGCAGGAAGTCGCGTTTTTGACGAAGAAGGTATTAAAGGGAGACGGGGACGAACAATCGGGGCAGTCGACTTACCTTGAAGAGGTGAGTCGCGCGGTGAGCCTTTCACGCATCGCGGGAGTGCTGCTGCTAATTGCCGCGACCACGCTGATTATTTTCTTTGGACTGAGACGCATGCGGCCCTCGACGGAGGGTCGCGAGTCTTGGCTCGAATTGCTATCGCTGGTTCTAGCGATCTCGGGCGCGGTCTTTTTCGGCGCTGCGCTTTTGCAAAATCCGATGATGCCTTGGCTCACGGCTTTGGGACTTAGGGCGCCGAAGGATAGTGATTTGGCGACGGAGAAAGCGGCGCCCAGTGACGCGGCTTTAGCGAGTCAACAGAAGACAGACTGGGCTAAAGCACTGTTGCCGACTGGCGCCGAATCGCGACTGGGCGATGCACTGCGTTCGATCATTTTGAAGGAGCGGGGCGGACCGATCGCGGGCGTGTTTGTTTTGAGTGATGGCCGTAGTAACGCGGGGTTGCCGCTGGTGATGGCGGCTCAGGCGGCGGGGCAGGCGGAGATTCCGATTCACTTGGTCGGGCTCGGGTCGGATAAGCGCCCGCTGAATGATCGGGTGGTTGATTTGGAGGCGCCGTCGCGGGTGTTTCCCAATGACAAATTCAAGATTCGCGGCTTCGTGCAGGCGATTGGCCGGAACCAGGCATCGCTGCGTGTTGAACTCGTTTCAGCGAAACCGGGCGAGAAAGAAGGCCAAGGGGAAACGAAAATCGACGAGCGGATTATTCCGACGGGCGCCGATGGAACGATCACGCCAGTCGAGTTTGAGTTGAGCCCGAAGGAAGTGGGAAAGGTTGAATATCGGCTGCGGATTCCCCTGCAAATTACGGATCACAATGATCGCGATAACCAGCGGTCGGCGATTGTTGAAGTCGTGCAGCGTGAGAGCCGGGTGCTGCTACTCGCTGGCGGGCCAAGTCGTGAATTTCAGTTTGTGCGGAATCTGCTTTATCGCGATGCGGATACTTATTCGGCGGTGCTGTTGCAATCGTCAAATGATGGTGCGGCGCAAGAGGCGGATGCGGTGCTGACCGAGTTCCCGCGGAAGCCAGATGATCTTTTCACTTTCGATTGCATCATTGCGTTTGATCCAAACTGGGAAGCGCTCGACGAAGAACAAATTGCGCTGCTTGAGCGCTGGGTGGCGGAGCGGGCAGGTGGACTGATTTGCTTAGCGGGGCCGGTGCATACGCCAAATTGGTCGATGCCGCGGCGAACTGATACGCGGCTCGCGACACTGCGGCGGCTCTACCCAATTGTGTTTTACTCGCAAGGTTCAGCAACGCTGGGGCTCGATCAGTTTGGCGGTGAGAAGGCTTGGCGGCCGGAGTTCACTCGTGATGGTCTCGATGCGGAATTCTTGCATATTGAAGATGACGCGGGCGACAACGCGGCGGCTTGGAAATCGTTTGAAGGCGTTTACGGTTACTATGCGGTGAAAGACCCGAAGCCGGGGGCGCGGGTCTTTGCTCGCTTTTCCGATCCCGATACCGAGATCGATGGCGTTTTGCCGATTTACATGGCGGGCCATTTTTACGGCGCGGGCCGAGTGTTCTTTCAGGCCAGTGGCGAAATGTGGCGGCTGCGGGCGGTGCGCGATAACTATCTCGATCAATACTACATCAAGCTCATCCGTTGGGCTTCGCAAGGAAGACTGTCGCGCGATTCGGCGCGGGGCGTTCTGCTCGTCGACAAAGAAAAGGCCGTGCTAGGCGATCAAATTTCAGTGCGGGCGATTCTCACTGATCCGCAGTTCAATCCATTGGCGGCGGAGAATGTGGAAGCACAACTTCAGATTCCCTCGGGTGAAGTGATTCGACTGCCGATGGCGCGGGAACGCGATGCGGCGCGCGGTGGAACTTATTCCGGTTCCTTCGTGACTCTCGATGAAGGGGACTATCGCGTTGTGCTGCCGATTTCCGATTCCCTTACCGGCGAATCGCTGATCAAGACCATTCGCGTACGCGCGCCTAAGCTCGAAGTTGAACAGGCGCAACGGAATGATGCTGAAATGGCCGAGGCGGCCAGGCAATCGAAGGGAAGTTACTTTGTTAGCCCGGCGGCGCTGCTGCAAGAGAGTGATGGTGGACTGGCCGCTCGACTACAAAAGATGTTCCCGCCCCAAGATCGACAAACCATTTTGCCGAGCGTGCTCGATCGTCGTTTCGAAGCTCGCTGGATGGCGTGGCTGTTGTTCTGGATCGCCGGCGCGTTGTCTCTCGAGTGGTTTTTGCGACGCATTGGAAAGCTTGCCTAACGAACACTCCAACCCTGTGCATCACAACCCGAAGCGCAAGCGAGGATGGAAGTGCGAGGCGACTCCACTCGCGACGCCGCCCTCGCTTACGCGTCGGGTTGTGAGAAGAAATAAATGACCTCCATCCCGAATACTTCCGAATCGCTCGATCCGCGGATTCGCACCCTGCTCTCGCAGGTGCGCGCCGCGATTCGGCAATATGTTTGGACGGAAGGAATTTTGGCGGTTACGGCTTGGAGCTTGGGTGTTTTCCTATTGGCTTGGATGGTGGATTACCTGCCGGTGCTGGCCGGCGCTTCGGAAACGCCGCGCTGGGTGCGAGGCGGCTTTTTGCTCACGCTGTTGGGCGGCGCGGGCTATGTTGCTTATCGATTTGTCTTGCGGCGAATTGCTGCTCCGCTTCGCGATACGAGCTTAGCGCTGCTGATTGAGAAAAAATTTCCCGCGATTCGAGATGCACTGATCACGACGGTGGAGATGCAGGGCGATGCGCCTACGGGACAGAACTACCATCCGCAACTGCTTTCGCGGAGCCGTGAATCGGTGTTTGAGCCGCTCGCTCAAGTGCGAGTGCATGAGCTATTTCGATACTGGCCGATTTATCGACTGGCTGCAATCGGCTGTGTGGCGCTAATTCCGCTCGTCGCGATTCTGGCCTCCGACGGGCCTTTCTTTTTGATGGGACTGAAACGGCTGCTATTGCTCGATAATTCCCCTTGGCCACGGCGGGCGCAAATTGAGCTTGTGCGGATTGATGTGGTGAAGCCGCCGCTTTCGCCGGGCGACGCGCCTCAGACGCGGCAAGCGACGGTTCGCGATGGCAAGGCGCTCGTCGCAAAGGGTTCCGATGTGGTGCTGCGAGTGCGAGCAGATGCCGCGAAGATTTTGCCGAGTGAGTGCGTGCTGTTTTACAAACTCGATTCCGGCGAACGCGGGCGCGTGAACATGAGCCGGGTGGGCGATTCGACGAGCGGTTATCAGACGTTCACGTTCGATGGCAAGCCTTTTAAGAGTCTCGTCGATAGCGTCACGTTTGATGTGCTGGGCTTCGATCACCGGCTACGAAATTTGCGCGTCGAAGCGGTCGATCCGCCGAGCGTGACCGGGATAGCGCTCGATTGTGAGTTCCCGAAATATCTGGTCGATGAAAAGTTGGGGCTATGGATGCCGCGCACGATTGAGACGGCGGTGGGGACGGCGCTACCGATTGGCGCCACGGTGAAAGTTCGCGGGGCCGCGAGTAAGCCGCTCGCTTCCGTCAAAGCGGTCGATCCAGCGACAGGGAAGGAATTCTCGCTGCAGGTTCAATCGGGCGACAATGGCCTCGGCGGTTTTGAGATTTCACAATTGAAGCTAGATGTCACCACGGCGATGGAGATTTATCTCGTCGATACCGATGACATCCCTTCCGAGCGGCCCCATCGGCTCGTGATTGAAGCGACGCCCGACGAACCACCGAAGCTGGATGTGGCGCTGCGGGGGATCGATCGGGCGATTACCGCCGACGCGCGCCTGCCGATTGCGGGCAAGATCACTGATGATCATGGCGTTAGTAAAGTTTGGTTCCAGATCGATCATGGCGATAAAGAAGGTTCTCCAGAACCGCTCGAGATGCCGGCATCTGGACGACTCGATGCGGCGATTGATTTCCGTTTACGAAGGCTTCAATCACAAGGTCCGATTCTCGCGCCGAAAGACAAGATCACGCTCGTCGTCCGCGCAGAGGATCTTTGCAATTTGTCGGGCCAGCCGAACCAGGGGGCGATCGACCCGATTGAGCTAGATGTCGTTACGCCGGATGAACTGCTGGTGCTGCTCGAGGCTCGTGAGCTTGGGCTGCGGCGGCGTTTCGAACAAGTTATCACCGAGATGAGCGATTTGCAGGATTCGCTGCTTCGCATTCAAGCCGAGCTCTCAGGCGATGAGAAGAACAAATTGCCAACGCCACAAGAAGGGGAAGAGGCCTCGCCGCTAACGCCAGAGCAACAATTGCAGCGAGCTCGATCGCTGCGAGTTCTTCGCGCGCAACGAGGTGAGCAGCAGAGCCAAAAATCCTCTCAAGAGACACTCGGCATTTCGACCGGCTTTCGCGATCTGGTTTTGGAGCGGGAGAATAATCGCCTGCCCGATGCGGACAATCGCGTCTCCATTTTGCGAGACAAAATCGCGGGGCCGATGGAGCAACTTTCGAAGGTTGATTTCCCAGAACTCGACAAACTTCTCAGAACTGTCGAGGAGCAGCCCGATCAGCTCGACTCGGCGGCGCTCGCCGTCAAACGCGCCGGCGACATTGTGGCCAAAATGAACGGCATCCTGGGCAACATGCTACAACTGGAAAATTACAACGAGTTGCTCGACCTAGTGCGTACGATCCTCAAAGACCAGCAGGAATTGCAGGATGAGACCAAGAA
Organism: Pirellulaceae bacterium; assembly: GCA_046595915.1. Taxonomy (GTDB): domain Bacteria; phylum Planctomycetota; class Planctomycetia; order Pirellulales; family Pirellulaceae; genus JBKJSI01. The sequence continues at coordinate 5,645 of JBKJSI010000819.1, read as the reverse complement.
GTTACAGCGAAAAAGGTTGCTGGAGGCGATCGAAAAGAAGTAACTTGCAATAGGTTGGCTGGGGCCGCTGGATTACAATAGAGAAGAGAGTGGCATGAGACTTGCGGACTTACCAAGGCGCCAGTTAGCCAAGATGGCAGTCGGGGGAATTCCCCGGGAGGCTCTCGTGACGGCGGCAGTCATCAAAAAGGCGATAATTTGCGCCTCGTGCGTGTTCGCACTGAGCGTGGCGTCGCTCCCGAGCCTGGCCAAGGCACAAGTTGGCGGCAAAGCGCCAGCCGCCGCTAGCGGCAAGCCGGCGCCGCAGGAACAGGCAAACGCTGCCGATGATTTGGCCCTCCGGCAAGACCGGCTCACCTCGCGCTACACCGAGCTCGAAAAACTTCTGCTCAAAATGGCGGAGTTTGAGGGGGGCACCAACCCACGCCGCTCGGCCGTTCTCAAGCAGGCGGCGTCGCAGTCTTCCGAACATCTGACCAAAGCCAAGCTCGCGTCGATCACCAAGCTACTCAACTCTCAGCAGTTCAAACGGGCGATCGATTCGCAGACCGATGTCCAAGTCGACCTCAAGCAGTTGCTGACGCTGCTGCAATCGGAAAATGAAAACGCTCATCGCAAGAGCGAGCAAGAGAAGATCAAGGAATACATTAAAGAGATCAAGCGACTCGAGCGGCTGCAGGGAAGTTTGAAAGCCCGCACCGAGCAAAGCGATGATCCAAAGTCGCTTTCGAAGGAACAGTCGGGACTCGCCGACCAAACCGACAAGGTGAAGCGCGATATCGCTGACCAGGATGCGAGCGCTGCACCTGAGGAAGGGGAGCCCTCGGAAGCCAACAAGCAAGGTGAGGCGCCGAAGGAAGGTGACCAGCAGAAAAAGCCGGAAGCGGCTACGGATAAAAATCCGGACGCGAAGAAGCCTAAGAGCGAATCGCCGGAAGGCGACCAGCAGAAGCAAGAGCCCGCCGCCGGAGAAGAAAAATCTCAAGCGGAAAAGGGGAGCGAAGAGAATAAGCCCACGCCCGGCGCCGACCCGAAGGGCGAACAGAAGCCAGGGCCTTCGAAGGAGAATCAACCCGGACCCGGCGGCAAGGAATCGCCGATGCCGTCCGAGGAGGGCGCTCAACAAGAAGCTCCGCCGCAGGAGAAGCCGGAAGAACAAGCCGCGCCACCTGCGCAGAAGCGAGTCGAAGCCGCTCAGAAGCGGATGCAGGAAGCGAAGAAAAAGCTCGAGCAGGCGAAGCGCGAAGAGGCAGTCAAGGAACAGCAGAAAGCCGAAGAGGAACTGAAGAAGGCAGTCGCCGAACTCGAAGAGATTTTGAAACAGCTTCGCGAAGAGGAAATCGAGCAAACGCTGGCTGACTTGGCGACGCGCTTTCGCAAAATGCTGGAGATGCAGCTCAAGGTCAATGAGACCACGTTGCAACTCACCAAAATCCCCGCCGACAAACGAGGGCGCGAAGTCGATTTGCAATCGACTCGCCTTTCCGCTGACGAACAGAAGATTCTCCGCGAAGCCGAAAAGGCACTCGCGCTACTTGGCGATGAGGGCTCCTCCACGGCGTTCCCTGCGACCGTCGAACAGCTTTGCCAAGATATGCAGCAGATCGTCGAGCGACTCGCGCAAGTGAAAATCGATGCTCTGACGGTGGGCGTCGAGGAAGAAACGGTGCAAACGCTCGAACAACTCATTGCAGCACTCGATCAGGAACAAAAAGATCGCGAAAAGAAGAAGCAAGAAGAGCAGGAATCGCCACCGCCCGAGCAGCAACCAGGCGAAGATCCACTCATTGATCGCATCGCCGAACTCAAGCTGGTTCGCTCAATGCAGCAGCGAGTGAATCGGCGAACGCAGGTATTTTCCAAGATGTTGCACGATCCGAACGATCCCGTTGGGCAGGCAAATACCGTTGACCTGGAGGCTTCCCTCCTACAATTGTCGAAGTGGGAAGAAAACGTTCATCGAGTGACACGAGACATTGTCGTTGGCCGAAAGAACTAACCGAGGTGCGCGATGCGAGAATCGACTGAGGAAAACAGCACCGACAGCGCCCTCGCTCTCCCCAAGGATGGCGGAGAGAGCAAGAGCGCACGATGCGTTCTCGGTAAATTTATGAAGTTTCGATCTTTAGCATTCGCCCTTGCAGCGATGGCCAGTTGCGACGCCTTTTTGTACGCGCCGTTGTACGCCGACGATTCCAAGTCCAAGACGGTCGACTCCAAGCCCGTCGATTCCGGCGCAAAATCGATCAAGAAGTCGGTCTGGAGCTACCCGAGTTACGTCGAAGCCCGTCAGATGGTGGCCGCCGCCCTCGATGAAATGAAGCTGCCGGCTGCTGCAATTCAAAATGCGCTGCGCGCTTGGCCTGAGTCGGAGATTGGTCCCGCGCCGACTCAGTGGCTAGATGCTCTGGCCGAGACCTTTCACTCTGCTTCGCCGGCGCTGGGTGAGCTGGTGGACCGCGCCCGAGTGGCGCGGAAGACGCTTTCGATTCCTGAATTCAGTTCGATCGAAGCCGAGCCATTGCCGGTATTTGTCAAAAATCATGTGCGACTCATGGCCGGGCGTTGGCTCGCTCAACATGGCTACTACGACGAAGCTCTGGAAATGATGGCGGGACTGGAGCCCAACTCACTAATCGATCCCGCCACGCTGCTGTTTCACACCGCGACGGCGCATCATCAGCTTCTCCACAAAGAGGAGTGCCTGACCTTCGTTTCCAAGTTGCTTGAAAACGAGTCGTCGATTCCCGGTCGCTATCGCTCGTTGGCTCAACTCATGCAAGCCGATTTCCAGCCGCTGGAGGCTGACTCGCTCGATGAGACTTCGCGACTTATGGAGAGCGTCGAACGACGCCTTGGCCATGCTCGCGCGGGCAAGCGAGTTCGCGACGAAGAAGACGCCGTCGTTTCCAAGCTCGACAAGCTGATCGAAGATCTCGAAAAACAGCGCGAAGAGCAGCAAAAACAGCAGCAAAGCGGCGGCGCCAGCACCGCCCCGCCCAGCAAGCCGATGCAAGATAGCCAAGCCGCGGGCGGTAAAGGCCCCGGCAACGTCGACCCCAAGAAAACGGGCTCGCTAGGCGCCTGGGGCAACATCCCGCCGAAGCAGCGGCAAGAAGCCCTCCAACAACTGGGCCGCGACCTGCCCGCGCATTATCGCGAGGTCGTCGAGGAGTATTTTCGAAAGCTGGCCAGCGAAGAAAAGGCGCCAAAATAGGCCGACGAAGTACGCCGCCGCGAAGGCACAAGACTTGGGTTATGATGGGGACCGGACGCAGCATCCGTTTCCTCCACCGAGATCGCTCCAATGTTCCGCTCGTTGCTGACTTTATTTGTGGCTCTGGCTCTTCTGTTACGCATTGGCGCCGCTGATGACAAAGAGCGCTCTCCGCCGCCTGAACCCGAGGGAATGAAATCGCTCTTTAGCGGAAAAGATATCGCCGATTGGGATGGCGATCCCAGGCTTTGGAGCGTCAAGGATGGCGTCATCCATGGGGAAACGACGAAGGAGAATCCCGCGCCAGGAAACACGTTTTTGGTCAGCAAGGCGGGCGAGTTTGCGAATTTCGACTTGCGACTCTCCTTCCGGCTGAATGCGACCAATAACTCGGGAATTCAATATCGCTCGAAGCACTTCAAAGATGCGAATCCGAAAAATGCCTGGGTTGTCAAAGGCTACCAGCACGAACTGCGTAATGAGGTGACACTGCCCAACGTGTCGGGCTTCATCTACGACGAAGGGGGCAAACGCAACCGAGTTTGCCTGGCTGGTGAAAAAGCGACTTGGACCAAGGAAGGCAAGAAGGAAGGCAGCGAGACGCTGATTTCCGCCGAGGAATTCAAGTCGCTCTTCAAGCTCGATGACTGGAACGATGCCGTGATTCGCGCCGAAGGAAATCGAATTCGGCATTACCTCAATGGCAAGTTGATTCTCGACTTCACCGATGAAGATCCTGCCGCCCCGAAAACAGGGATCATCGCCCTGCAGCTACATGGCGGGGCCCCGATGTGGGCGGAGTTCAGGAATTTGCGGATCAAAGGATTATAGAAATTCGCTTAGGCGAAGATTTGTGAAACAAGGCGAAGATTTTCCATGCTGACTAGTTCTTATCTGGCGACGCTACTTTTATTGGGCTCGATCTTCGACGTTCGGCCCACCAGCGGTCCGCCGATTCGAGGCGAATTGACCCGGCTCGATGAAAAGTCGCTCGTCATTACCGCCAAGGATGGCGAAAAAACGCTCCCACTGCGTGAGGTTTCGCGGGTGACGCGAGTCGATGTCGCGCCAAAGACCAATTTTGCGCCACTTCCGATCATGCTGCATCTCGTCGATGGCACAACCTGGAAACTGGCCAGTCTGAAGCTCGAAGCGGGACGACTTGAAGTCAAAGATGCCTCCGGCGCTGCCGCGAATCCGCGACTGCGCGCCGCGGCGGCGATGCGACTGCGAGCTAATGAAGGAAGCCTCGATGCGGCTTGGGAGGAATATCTCAAGGCCAAACGCGAGACGGATTCGTTGATCGTGCGACGGACGGTCAACCGCAAAGCCGAGGATGGCGAAACGGTGATCAGCAGCGAAGTAACGCTCGACGAAATCGAAGGCAAACTCGCCGACATCAGCGATGCTTCGGTGAAATTTGAAATCGAAGGCGAAGTCGTCGCCATTACGCGCGACCGCGTCGAAGGCGTCGTCCTCGCGGTTCCCAACGGAGCCGATATGCCCGAGATGACCTGCCTCGCGGTCGACACCGCCGGCTCGCGCTGGAAATTGCAATCGCTGCTCCTCGAACGCGGCGTTCTCAAGCTCACTTCAGTTAGCGGCGTTGCAACCGACCTGCCGCTCGAACAACTGACCGCGCTCGATTTCTCCGCCTCGAATACTCGCTACCTAAGCGACCTCGAAATGGCCGCCTCCGAGACACATCCCTACCTCGACGCCAGCTTCACCGGCGCGAAACTCGCCAAGCTGCTCGCGCCGCGGAAGGACCAAGGTTTTTTCGGCGGCAAAATGGAGGGAGGCGACTCGCCCTTCGGTGATGCTAAGGGAATCTCGCTAGTTGCCTACAGCAAAGTCCAATACCGCGTCCCCAAAGGCTTTACTCGATTCGGCGCCACGGCGGCACTCGACCCCCGCGTGAAGAAAGTCGGCGGCGTGATGCTTCGCATTCAGGCGGACGATCGCGAGCTGTTAAGTAAGCTCATTGATGGCAGCCAAGCCGGCGAAGCGATCGATATCGAACTACCGGCCCAAGCCCGGATGCTCACCATCGAAGCCGATTTTGGCCCGAGGAAAGAACTCGGCGCCAGCCTGCAATTACGCGGCGCCCGTTTCAGCAAATAGCGTGAGTTCGCCTTATTCCAAATACAAGAACTCGTTCAGGTTGAGAATGAAAAGCGCCATTTGCTGGCGCGCCGTTTCGGGTGGGTATTTGAATTCCTTCTCAAAACGCTCGACGAGTAATTTGGCTCGCTCGATTTCCTTCTCAGTCGCCGCGCGGCCTGTAGCAAGTTCATATCCGCGTTGGATCTGGGCGCCCAAGTCATCGCCGGCGTCTTTCTTGAGTCGCTGGGCGAATATTGTGGCTTCGTCGTTGGCGAATTTGCTGTTGAGCAGTGCGAAGGATTGCTGGGGCTGGGTTGTGGCG
>JBKJSI010000811.1:0-4191 GCA_046595915.1 Pirellulaceae bacterium | reverse complement strand
ACCAAGCGGCTCACCGCGCAAAAACCACTCTTACCCTCCACCACGCACGTCGCCAACAAGCCGCCTAAACACACAGCATCCTTGCTACAGTCTCCTTTTTTGCAGGCCACCACCCCTAAGTCCTTTAGAATCCCAATCGGGCCAACCTTCGCCTCCATTCAGGCCAATCCTTCTAGAGAGGTGGCCTGATTGGCCCGATTGGAAAAACAAGGGGTTTTTGCATCGCGAATAGCCGACCCCAAGGTGACCGCTTCATTACTACAATGGAAACCGAAAGCCGAGGGCGTGAAAAATGAATATCATTCGGCCAATGGCTGACAGGGAACCGCGAATAGTCAGAAGGGGTGCGGTGTGGCGTGGATCAATCGGTTAAGGAAAACGCTTTGGAGCCGAACGGAGAGGCTGCGCCTGGGGCGGTAACGCGGTTTCAGCGCCTGCCTGCGCTGTTGGTCGGAATCACCTGCATCGCCGTTCCCGCCCTCGTGTTTTCGCTCGACACATCCCAGCTTTTAGGCAAAGCGATCATCGCATCGAGCGTGCTACCAGCCGTCATTGGCGTGGGCCTATTTTGGCGGCGGCTTCATCGCAGCGAAGCCGAAGCAAAGGCGCTATACGCACGAGCCGCCGAGGAACGCGAGAAGTTTCTGGCATTGCGCGACGAAGTCGAAAGCGGTCACAAGGAGGTGATGAAGCAGATTGAGCAGCAGTTTTCGGAACTCGCCCGCGAAGAGCAGGATCTGGCGAATCGCTTCATCACCTATCACGAGTGGATGGAGTTTCCGCGCCCGGTCGACCTCTCGGACGAAGATGAACCACAGCTCGAGCCGGAGGAACTTGCCAAACGCGACCGGGAATTGATGAAATTCCTGCAAGCGGAGTCAGTGCTGTTATTTGAGAATATTCGCTCGAACAAATTCGTGGTCGGCGGAAAACTCGATCCGCTGCTGGTGCGAAATGAAGTCAATCGATTCGTAACGTCGGTCGCGAAACTCTATCGCCCCGAACTGGAACATCCGCTGCTCGAGACTAATATCGAGGCGATCCTGCGCGGGCTAAGTCGCGCGTGCCTCCAGTTTCTAGCAATCGCCGATCAACTCCCGCTGAACGTCAAAGGCCGTAGCCTTTCAAGCATGTACAACTACGTGCAGCAAGGCACTTCGGCTTACGGCGCATACAAGCAAGCGGAGAAGTACTTTCCCTATTGGAACACCGCCTACTACCTCGGTCGCTTCGCCATGGGCGCGAATCCGATCACGATGGGCGCCTGGTGGTTTGTCAGTTCACTCGGCAAACGCGGTGCGCAGCAGATCGCGCAAGGAATTCTCAATCGTCAAGCGATCGCGCTGCTTCAACAGGCCGTACAAGTCGTCGGCTTTGAAATCGCCTCAAGTTTAGGCGGCGACTTTCGGCATCGCGACGCAAACTGGATCTATGCAGCAGAACTGGCGGAACTCGTGAGCCGCTTTCCCTTAACCCAAAAAAGCCTCTCCGGCGCACTAAAAGAAGTCGGTTCGCTGCAACTGCGAAGTGAATACGATCGCGTGTTCTTGTACCGCTGTTTAGCGGAACACATGAGTCCGCGGCCCGATCAATATCGGCCGGTCGAGGTGCTCACAGCAACGGAGAAGCAAGCCGTCGCCGGGCGGCTAGAGCGATTTTTACGGCAGTTCATACACGGCAAATCGCCGGAAGTGCTGCTCAAGTGGCAGGCGGAAGTGGAGATTCGCCTCGGGGTGAAACTAGAAACGATCGCCAGCTACGTGACCGCGCCGGAGTCGCAACAACGGCAAGAGGCCGTGCGATCGCTCGCGAGCTTCTTAGTGGCGACGAAAGAGCGCGAGCCGGAAGAACTGGCGGAGTTTCTGCCTTATTCGAAGCTCTTTATGGCGCTACCGTACCAGGAGCGGCAAGAGCTGCTAAAGAAGCTAATTGAGTCGCCGCCCTATTTTCTGGAGCAGCCGGATCTTGATCCATCCCGTGACTTAGCGGCGGAGTATGTCGACGATTTAGCGACGCTCGCGGTTCGTGTCTCCCCGCATGACGAGGCGATGGAGGAGATTGTCGTCAGCTTGGCAGGCGCCTTGCGGCGTTCTGAAATTGCGACGCGGAAGAAGATTGCCGATCAGATTGTGGAGATGGTACGAGATCGTTTGCCGGCCACGGCGCCGATGCGGAAATTGCCTGTTGAGGTCGCGCGATCGATTCTTGATTTGCAGGCTGGGGGAGAGCCGGCGCGGTTTGTTTATGATCGCGTCGTGGTGGAAGGGATTTCGGCGGAGAAGGTTGTTCAATGGGGGCTTAAAGAGATCTGGCTGGCGGGGATTGGAGAGCGGCTGATTGCTTTTACGCCCGGGTCTTCGCCGAGACTCGTTTGGCGGGCGACAAAGTGTAGTGGCGAGCGAATCAAGGGAATGGTGGCGAGTGAGCTGCGATTGAAGGGCGGAGAGTATCTTCATCCAGATTTAGTCGAGGTAGTTGCTGGAGGGCAAGCGATTTCGCTTCGCGTTTCAGGGGCAATGATGATGCGTTACGAGCAGTATTATGGCGGGCTGCTAGAGCGAGTCGAAGTCACCTCTGGGCTGCCGGGACTTGAGCCTTAAAGTAATGCAGTGCGAGTCACTTCCGGAGCCGAGAAAAGTGGTGGACACGACAGTTGATTTTCAGATCGTTTCGGCTTGCACCGCGAATCAAATTGAGACGATTCGCGCGTTGTTTTTAGAATACGCACAATCGCTCGATTTTAAACTTTGCTTTCAGAGTTTCGACGAAGAGCTGGCAGGGTTGCCTGGAAAATATGCGGAGCCGGAGGGGCGGCTTCTTTTGGCTTTGGTTGAGGGCGAGCCGGCTGGATGTGTGGCGGTGCGGCGAATCGATGATGCGATTTGTGAGATGAAGCGCCTTTGGGTTCGGCCCGCCTTTCGCGGGCGAAAGATCGGCGAGGCGCTAGCTCGGAGAGCGATGGAAGAGGCAAGATGTCGCTATGGGCGGATGCGGCTTGATACCGTTGTTTCATCCATGGCGCAGGCAGTGAAGCTCTATCGGGCGTTAGGTTTTTATGAGATTGAGGCGTATACCCACAATCCGGTGGCGGGAGCGATGTTCATGGAGTGTGACCTGAGAAGTTAGTTCGTCGGCCATGGCATTTAAGCCGCCCAGCGCCAAGGTTTGGTTGCCTTTTCCCAGAGAGTTAGAGAGTTGCCTGCGGCGGGGATCCGGGTCATGCGCATGCGCCCGCGGACCATGTTCTTGTGGATTCGGCGGTTGATGCCGCCGTTGCGCGCGATGACGTCGTCGAACTCGGCGAAGGGGTCAATGCCGCGGGCTTTGAGCTTTTGGTAGAGTTCGCCTTTGAGGAGGACGCCGGTGTGCCGGACGCCGCAGGCGTCGAGGATGGCGATCTTTCGTTTGGGGAACCACTTCGACCAAACCCAGTCGATGCCCCAGCCCGATTGAGTTTCGAGGAAAAGCTTCTGCGCTTGGTATAGCGCGTCGCGAGTGAAGATGGGGCACATCACTTCGACATAGGGTGTATAGCGAAGAAGCGTGCCAGGGACTTGTCGCAGGCTTTCGTAAGACACTTCGCCGCCGGAGATGGCGGGTTGGGCTAGGTCGAGTTGGTAGTGAGCGAAGAGCTCAAAGAGGCGATTGATGCAGTCGGTATCAGCGGCGATGTCGTCGTCGGGGCACCAAATGCGGTCGTATTGGGCGATCGCGTCGGCAAACTCAGTCAAAGCGTCATTGAGAAGAGCGAACTTAAAACCTTTGCGGCGGAGGGAAAACTTGGCGCCGCCAAAGTCATAGACGGGGTTGTCGCCGAAGTAGATCAGGAAGAGATCGAAGTTACGCTGTTCGTTGCCTTCGAGCCAGGTTCCATGTTTCGATTTGTCGCCGACGGTGGAAATCACCAGATTGCGATGGGGGGAACTCGCAGGCATTTCATTTGTCCTAGGATTTTTTGCGAGACGCCTTCAAGGCGGAGCCTGGCCTACTTGTGGTGCGACTACGCCGCGCGACGAATAGGTAGGCGAGTTGGGGTAACGTCGCGGAGTTCGTTTTCGGCGTTGGTCATGGCTTGGGCGATGACTTGGTGCATGTCGTAATACTGGTAGGTTGCAAGGCGGCCGCCGAAAATGACTCGTTCGTCGCGCTCTAAGGTTCGGTAGCGTTCGTAAAGTGCGGTGTTGGCTTCGT